>JAKAHS010000040.1 GCA_021814825.1 bacterium
TGTTCTGCGCGAGAAGGGGTCCGAGGCGCCGTTTTCCGGAAAGCTCCTTCATGCGGATAAAGAAGGTGTATACCGTTGCGCGGCGTGCGGTAATCCGTTGTTTGCATCCGGCGCAAAGTTCGATTCCGGCACCGGTTGGCCGTCGTTCGATCAAGCACTGCCCGGCGCCGTGCGCGAGATGCCTGATGATTCCGGCGGCATGCATCGCACCGAGATCGTATGCGCGCGGTGCGGTTCACATCTCGGACACGTATTTAACGACGGACCAACGCCGACCGGAAAGCGCTACTGCATGAATTCGGTATGTTTGGACCTTGAGGAGAGCGCAGATAAAAAATAGCTTCTCGCTATTCGACATAGCTTCATGACGGTAGCTAGAAGCAATGCCATAATTAACTTATGACTGCTCCAAAAATATACAACGCACAGATCGTGGGAAGGCGAGAGATCGCGCAAGACACGTTTGAGATCGAATGTCGTGTTCCGGATGAGTTTACGTTCACGGCCGGTCAGTATGTCTGGCTCATCTTGCCGACTCTCAAGTATGATGATCCTCGCGGCTCGCGGCGTGCTTTTTCGATCGCCTCATCGCCTCTTCGCAAGGGCGTCATAACGATGGCGTTCCGTGCCTCGGGGAGTGGGTTCAAACGCACGCTGCGTGAAATCACTTTGCCGAGCGAAGTGCAGATCGCGGGTCCATTCGGTCATCTCTCGCTGCCAAGCGAAGATCGTCCGGTCGTCATGGTCGCGGGAGGGATCGGAGTTACGCCGTTCATCAGCATGATACGATATGCGACCGAGACACTGCGTCCGCTACCCATCGTGCTTGTGTATGCCAATACGAGCCCCGCCCGTGTTGTCTATGCAGATGTCCTTTCAGAGTTGCAAGCTCGAAATGAGTACCTCACGGTCGCGCATCATACGGGTGCGATCGAACCGCAGCGTCTTCGCGATGTGACGCCGGACATGCGTTTCGCGGAGTGGTTCGTGATCGGACCTCAGGACATGTCGATCGAAGTAGGGAATTTTTTGCAGAACGAAGGTATCACTTCCAAACAACTGCACTTCGAAGAGTTCTATCCGGCGCGAAAAGATAGGATGGAACAAGAGCGCATGGTCTCCGATGGTGCGGATATCTTCAAGATGGCGGTTGAACGATCGTCGAGTCATATCATCATCACTAATACAGACGGTCGAATACTATTCGCTAACGATGGAGCGGAAGAGGTAACGCAATTTTCCAAAAGCGAGCTTTTGGGGCAGACGCCGCGGCTGTGGGGCGGTCTCATGAGTTTGGAATTTTATCAAGACATGTGGCAGACGATAAAGGTCGAGCGCAAAATCTTTCGCGGAGAGATCCACAATCGTCGCAAGAACGGGGAAGAGTATGATGCGATGGCACATATTTCGCCGATCATTTCCATGGATGATGAGTTGATCGGGTTTGTTGGTACCGAGGAGGACATAACCAACCAGAAAGATACGCAGCGGCGGTTAGAGCACCGGGAGGCGCAGGATCGCGCGATCATTTCGAGTATTGGTGAAGGGTTGGTGGTGATGGACAACGATGGTCGCATCATCATGATCAATAAAGCGTTCGAGGATCTTTTACAATTCACTGAGATGGATGTCAGAGGCAGGTTCGCGCTTGACGTGATACGTCGAGAAGATGATGCCGGTAACGACATAGCAGGAAGAGCTGAAGCGTACGCGAAAGTGCGGGCGGGGGGTGGCGGCTATGAGATCCTGCCAGAACAGAATCAATATTTCGTGCGCAAGGATAAGACGCGATTTCCCATAGCTCTCAAAGTCTCGCCTTTCTTTGCAAAGAACGGCGTTGTGGGGACAGTCGCGGTATTCCGTGATGTGACGCGTGAGAAGGAGCTTGAGAAGATGCGTGTCGATTTCCTTTCTCTAGCAAGCCATCAGTTACGTACGCCTCTCTCTGGGACCAAATGGCTCATTGAGACGCTTCAACGGGGGACACTCGGACCGATCACTGACAAGCAGCGTGCGTACCTGGACGAGTTGTATGAGTCCAATGAACGCATGATCAAACTTGCTTCAGATATTCTGTCGGTCGTGCGCCTTGAGAGTGCTGCGGCAGTTGTGGAGAAAAAAGACCTGCTGGTGCGAGACATCCTTGCGAACATAAAGAGACAGATGGACAGTGTGGCAAAAAGCGCACAGGTTTCTTTGCAAATGACTTCTGCGGTCGATCAGGATCGTGTCGTCCATACAAATGAAGACATGCTCATGAACATTCTTGAATCGTTGATATTCAATGCGATCAATTATTCTCCGGTCGGGAAAGAGGTCGTCGTGTCGGTCTTTGGCGGAGATGGCAACGTGGTATTTGCGGTACAAGATTCTGGCATCGGCATTCCCGCGGAGGAAAAACAGCACATATTCGGGCGCTTTTATCGAGCGAGCAATGCGAAGCGTATGCGGCCATCTGGTACCGGACTCGGTTTATATCTCGTGTCCGTACTGGCTAAGAGGATCAGCGCAGTCATCTGGTTCGATTCTGAAGAAAACAAGGGGACGACCTTCTTCGTGCGCATTCACTCGGCTGAAAAGAAATGAACATGCGCAAGATATCGGCATTTTGAAGCGTGCTATCGTAGAGGTATGACGAAACCTCATGTGGTGGTCTTGGGCGGCAACTTTGCCGGGCTCGGCAGCGCACAGAAGATCCGCGAGTATGCGGGTGACGCAGTCGATATCACGGTCATCGACCGCAAGAATTATTTATTGTTCGTTCCCAATATACCCGCTGAGGTGTTCGAAGGGCGCGATCCGCAAGAGTCGCTGCGCATGGATCTTCCATCCACGCTCGCAAGCGACCGGATCGATCTTATACAGGCCGACGTGCAAGCGATCGATATCGAGCGCAAGACGGTCGCGTATGTGCCGAGCGAGCGCCCGGGTGCAGAGACGCGACACATCTCTTATGATTATTTGGTGATCGCGGTCGGTGCGCGGTTGGCGTACGATCGGCTGAATGGTTTTGCTGAGTTTGGTGATACGGTTTCGGATATTTTCCACGGCAACCAGCTGCGTCGCAAACTCTACGACGGTTCCTACAAGGGCGGCCCGATCGTCGTCGGCTCTGCGCTCTTCCATCAAGGCAGCGGCGCTCAAGGACTTAAACCATATCCAGAGGGAAGCATACCGAGCGCAATGGCGGCGTGCGAAGGACCGCCTGTGGAAGTGTCGCTCGCTCTTGCCACATGGCTCTCCGAGCATGGTCTCGGCGGTCCAAAGAATATCACGATCACGACGCCCGCGAACATGATCGCGGAAGATGCGGGGGAGAAGGTGGTCGGTCAGCTGCTTGCCGCGGCGAGCAGCATGGGCTTCGGCTATGTGAACAATACGCGCGATATCGTGCGTGTCGCCAAAGACGGCATCGAGTTCGAGAATGGCGCGTCGCTTGAAGCGGAGCTCAAGATCCTATTTCCGGATTGGGTGGCGCATGATTTCCTGCGCGGACTTCCGATCGCCGATGACCAAGGATTCATCATCACCGATCTTCTTATGCGCAACCCTCAACATCGAGAGATATTCGCCGTCGGCGATTGTGCAGCGGTCACCGTTCCGAAACTTGGATCAATCGGCCATCAGCAGAGCGAGATCGTCGGAAGGCAGATCGCTTTGGATATGGGGAAGCTCAGCAAAGACCAGGCGGACGAACCCCTCGCGCCGGTCGTTCTGTGCATCGGCGATATGGGCGGCGGAAAAGGATTCTATATCCGTTCGAACTCGTGGTATGGTGGAGATGTTCAAGAGCTTCACATGGGGCGGATACCGTTCCAGCTCAAGATGTTCTACAAGCGGTTGTTCTTCGCGAATCGCGGCAAGGTGCCGCTGTGGGGGAACGACGTCGCGCAATTCTTAGCAGAAAAGTTAAGTTAAATTTACGTTATATGAATGGAACTAGTTTGAAGTGGGGAGCGTTCGCGAAGACTGTTGGTTGGGTGGCAGTGCTCTCCGTTATCGGCAATGCCATTTTGACGTGGATCGGATGGCGGGTCTCGAATCCTCCGGCAACATTCGGCCCGTATAGTTACTCAGCGGTCGTGTGGCTCACCGTGCTCGGCGTTCTTGCGGCGGCGGCGGTATACGCCGCGATGCGCATGTGGTACAAGAAAGATGTCGCAGTGATCAACCGCGCCTTCATCATCATCTCCGTGATCGCGCTCGTCGCCTCATTCATTCCAGATATCATGATCCCGTGGTCGACCGATGCGGACCAGGTCGGATGGACCTATGGCATCATCGGCAATCTCATGCTGATGCATGTGGTGGCGGCGGTACCCGTGATGTACTACTTCACCCGCGTCACCGAGTAACCGGATCGCGCGCTGCGCTTAAGCGGTATCATATTTGTGGACTACAGAGGGGAACCCTCTGTAGTCCATATTTGTGCTGCGCTGATAAAAATGTTATTCTGCTTTTTACGTCGGCGTAGCTCAGTTGGTTAGAGCATAGCACTCATAAAGCTAAGGTCGGTGGTTCGATCCCACCCGCCGACACCAGGGAGGCGGAGCGACGTGCCTGCGCACGTCGCGTGTGGGATCGAACGGCGGAGTATGTTTTGTGAGCG
>JAKAHS010000041.1 GCA_021814825.1 bacterium
GAAAGAGATCGAGCGCTCGGAGGGCAAGATCATCTTGTTCATCGACGAGATCCACACCATCATCGGCGCCGGTGCGGCAGAAGGTGCGGCTGATGCGGCCAATCTTCTGAAGCCCGCACTTGCGCGCGGAGGCATCCGCGTTATCGGCGCGACCACGCTCAAAGAATATCAAAAGCATATCGAGCGCGATCCGGCGTTCCAGCGCCGCTTCCAGCCGGTGCATGTCGTCGAGCCGTCGCCCGAGGATGCGATCTCGATCCTGCGCGGGCTCAAAGAAAAATACGAACTCTTTCATGGCGTGCATATCACCGATGACGCGATCGTCGCTGCGGTGACTCTTTCGAGCCGTTATATCGCCGACCGATTCTTGCCGGACAAGGCGATCGATCTCATCGACGAGGCGTCATCATCGCTGCGCATTTCGCTTGAGAACAAACCGCCGGCGCTCGAAGACGCTCATCGCAAGATCATGCGCCTGGAGGTGGAGCGCGAGGCGCTCAAGAAAGACGCCGAAGGCGAGGGAAGCGGCGCCAAGAGCGCGCGCGAACGAACAAGGGTGATCGAGCGCGATATCGCTGAGCTCAAAGAAAAGACCGCCGAGCTCGAAGCGCGCTGGAAGAATGAGAAGCAGGTACTCTCCGAGATCAAGACCGCGAAGAAGGAACTCGAGTCGCTGCGCCTTGAGGCTGATGCCGCGGAGGCAGCGGTCGATCTCGCACGCGCAGCGCAGATCCGCTACGGCGATATTCCGGCGATCGAGCGCGAGATCGAAACCAAGACCAAACGTCTGAAGAAACTCCAGGCGACGCGTCGCGTGCTCAAAGAAGAGATCACGGAAGCGGACATCGCCGGCGTGGTCGCGCAATGGACCGGTATTCCGGTTTCTCGCATGCTCGAGGAAGAAGCGGAAAAACTTTCGCGCATCGAGAACGAGCTCTCAACGCGCGTCGTCGGCCAGTCCGAGGCAGTGCAGAAGGTGTCGGATGCGGTGAAGCGCTCGCGTGCTGGTATCGCCGATCCGAACCGCCCGATCGCGTCATTCATCTTCTTAGGACCGACCGGCGTCGGCAAGACCGAGCTCACCAAAGCGCTTGCCAGCTTCATGTTCAACGATGACCGTTCGCTCATCCGCGTCGATATGTCGGAGTACATGGAAAAACATTCCGTCTCGAAGATCATCGGCGCGCCGCCCGGTTATGTCGGCCATGAAGAAGGCGGCTCGCTTACCGAGCTCGTGCGCCATCGTCCGTACTCAGTGCTGCTTTTCGACGAGATCGAGAAGGCGCATCCGGAGGTGTTCAATATTCTTCTCCAAGTGCTCGATAACGGCGTGCTCACCGATGCTAAGGGTCGCTCAGTGAACTTCCGCAATACGATCATCATCATGACGAGCAATATCGGGGCGCAGCACATCGACAAGATGGAGCAGCTCGGCTTCGCGCTCGCGGGCGGGGAAGAGGAAGACAACTACCGCATCGCCAAGGAGCGTGTCACGCAGAGTCTCAAAGAGCACTTCCGTCCCGAGTTCCTCAACCGCATCGACGAGATCATCATCTTCAACATTCTTTCGCCGGAAGCGATCAAAGAGATCGTCGGCATTCAGATCCGCGAAGTGGTCGAGCGTCTGCGCACGAAGGACATCAATCTCGTGCTCTCCGACGGTGTCCTCGCATATCTCGCCAAGGAAGGCTACAACCCGCACTACGGCGCGCGCCCGCTGCGCCGGCTCATTCAAGACAAGATCCTTACGAAGGTCGCCACGCTCATGATCGGACGCGGAGTGCTTTCAGGCGGCACGGTGTCCGTCGACATGAAGAACGACGAGTTCGTGTTCGATGTTAAAAAAGGCGGTCGTATTCGTACGACAAAAACCGCCACTCCGGCGGCTGTTGCCTCACGATAGGCGTTGTTCGCTTTCTTGCTAGTACGTCGGCGCGACGGTCGTGGTCGCTGGCGAATACGTTGTCGTTATCTTAGCGGTCGGCTCCAGCGGAGCGGTCGTGCTGCTTCCGGTGTGAGGGGTTGCAAATGGCGTGTAGGTCGTCGTCTGCTGCGGAACCTTTCCGCTTGAAGAGACGCAGTACGTCTGCGTGGGCGATATCGTCACATCTGACCGAGTCGCTTCTTCCATGTCGGCGCATATTTTATAGGTGCCGGCGTCTGGCGATATTGCGTAGGCATACAGTGCTTTCGTTGTCGGATCGGTCGGCATGGTTGCGAGGTATGGTCCCGTCAACGCACCGAGCGTTTTCGGATACGCATTATTGTCGTAGTAGTAGCGCTCAAGCGCACCGCTGATCGTGGAGATATCGCTCACGCGCTGCGAATCGCGCTGAGCTTTCAGTGTTGATGGTATGTAGTAGGTCGTGAATCCAATGGTCATGACGATAGCGACCGTGATCGTGGATATAATGAACCACTTTGTGAAAAACCATAGCGTATGCTTAGGCGCTGTCTTCGGAGTGTCTTCTGGCATATTTCTATTGTAACAGGGGTGGCGGCGGATGATGACAAGACGCTGTGCATAGTGTACAATCGTAGCGTTCGGTGAATGCGTCGGTGGCGGAGTGGTCAATCGCAATTGACTGTAAATCAATCGCCCTTGCGGCTACGCAGGTTCGAATCCTGCCCGGCGCACAAAACGAAGGAGTCCAATGTGGAAACATTGGACTCCTAGTCGTTTTGCACGCCGGGCAGGATTCGAACCGAGCCGCCGCGAAGCCGGCTCCGTAGCGAAGCGGAGGAGACGAGGCGGCGAGTGGGGGTCGAGCGAGTGAGGTTTTTGTGAGTCCGAGTTTGTCGAGGGCGAAACAAAAACCCACGAGAGTGACCGAATCCTGCCCGGCGCAACCTTAATAAGATTCGAAAAGGCTGAACATACCGCAACGAACCTGAGGCTCTGCGAAGGTGAAGTGAGATGTGAAGCCTGTACTGCGGCTGTAAGCCGAGAATCCTGCCCGGCGCTCTCCCGCGAGTTTTTCATGGTATTATTGCGATATGCGGTCAATTCGCACGATCATGTTCGCTGCTTCGGTGTTGGTGATAAGCGCCACTCCGCTTATCGCGTCGGCAGCGTTGGTGCCGGATTGCGTTCTCCAGGGCGGACTTTCATGTCAATTGTGTGACGTAGTGTCACTCGTCCAGAGCGTCATCAACTTCCTCATCGTGCTGGCGATACCGATCGCGACAGCCCTCTTTACATATGCCGGTTTCTTGTACGCGACGGCAGGCATCCGTGGCAAGTCAGGCGATGTCAGCGAAGCGAGGAGTATCTTCTCGACCGCAATGCTCGGATTCGTGATCGCCATCTCCGGCTGGCTGGTCATCAACACGCTTTTGCATGTGCTTACGCAAAACAACGCGAGCTTCCAGAGTCAGAATTGGTTCAGTATCGAGTGCGTGTCGCAATCACAGCGCACGACCGATTCGTCGATAGGCACCGTGCTTGGTAACCTCGTGACAGGGACGTCTGGAACAAGTGGGGCGGGTGGATCAAGCGGATCAAGTGGTTCTGGGCAGCTTGTACAGATCGACACCGTCGGTACAAATGGAGCACCCCTCAGCGTTGGATTCAATGCGACCCTTTCAGACTCGAGTCTTCTTGCGGGATATACCGCTGCTGATAAATACAATGCACAGATCAGCAGCGCGTGTAGTTCATATGGGAGCAACATACCGAACTGCCAAGCGGTGGTCACTTCGCTCATCTCGGCGGAATCAAGCGGTAATCCGCAAACCGGCTGTAATGGCGCGCAGTCGTGCGGCATCATGCAGCTGTCTTCTTCCGCGGGAGGGCAGAGTTGCGCTCCGAGCGACACGTCATGCATCAGCGCGCAGATCAACAAAGGCGTGTCTCTTTTGAGTAACAATTACTCTCAATTCTCCAATACTCCGAACGCGCTTGCTGCATATAATAGCGGAGCGACGACAGTGGCAGGACAAAGCGCAAGCGGTAAAAATTCCGCCATGGTCGCCAGCCGCGATTGTTCGGGTGCCTATGCGTGGCAATGCGCAACCAATCCGGGCGGTCTTACTGAGACTCAAGGATATGTTGCCAATATTTGCCAGACGCTTTCTCTTAAAGGGGTAAGTTGTAAATAATGTCGTCACCAACAGAAAAGCGCCGGCGAGAAGCCGGCGCTTTTCTGTTGGTATGTTGGATTACTTCTTGGTCTCCTTGTGGACGGTCTGAGCTTTGCACCACTTGCAATACTTTTTGAGCTCGATCTTGCGCTCGACGAGCTTTTTGTTCTTGCTCGACCAGTAGTTGACGCGCTTGCACTTTCCGCAGGCGAGCTTTATGAGATTATCCTGTGACATGCCAAACAATGTATCGCAAAATACCGATAAAAGCAAGATGGGCGGTTTTTGGCTTGCTGGGGCTACCTTTTAGCAGGCCGAGGATTCGCGCGCCTTATATAGAAGTACACCAACACGCTGAGCCCTGCGGCGAAGAAACACCATACCGAAAGAAAAGCATAGGAGTAGAAATAATAGGCAAGGACAAGCGAAAGGAAGGTGAGCGCGCCGAAGAGTCTGACGATAGCGCTGCTTGAGAACAAGAAACTCAGGCAAGATCGGA
>JAKAHS010000042.1 GCA_021814825.1 bacterium
AACATTTAGAAGCGCTGCGCGAGCATCAGCGCCAGATGACCAGCGATATCTCGCACGAATTCCAGACGCCGTTGACGATCATCCGCAGCGCGCTTGAACGTCTGGAAGAAGAACGTGGTCATGCCGAACAGAAGAAAAGCGTTCGCTCAATGAAAGAAAGTGTCGATCGACTCTCGCGCCTTATGTACGACCTGCTGCGCCTCTCCGAACTCGAAACCATACCCGAGGTCCGACACGCTCCATTCTCGCTCAGCGCAGCGATGGATCATGTGGCTGAATACGTCGAGACGATATGCACCGAGCATCGCATCACGCTCGTTCGCGATATTGAACCGGACATTTCTTTCTCGGGCGACGAGCCGCAGCTTGAGGAGCTCGCGACCAACCTTCTCGCCAACGCCGTGCGCTACATGGGCGATAGTAAAAAACGCCAGATCACGATCGCGCTCAAGCGGACTGAACATGCTGTGGAACTTTCCGTCGCCGACACCGGCGTCGGCATCCCCGCAGAGGCGCTCCCCCATATCTTCGAGCGTTTCTATCGTGCACAAGGAAACACTGCCCTGGGCTCGGGCCTCGGTCTTGCCATCTGCAAACGCATCGCGGAGCTCCATGGCGGAGAGATCACCGCGCAAAGCGACGAGGGGCGCGGTACCACCTTTACCGCGCGTCTTCCTGCTGTTTAGTAAAAGATAGCCGTGAGAATACGCTCGGCATGCTTACGCGTACCTGCGCGTAAGCGCTATAAGCGCTATGCGGGGGTGTTACGATATATCGTAACACCCCCTCGAAACTCACGGGACCTGCGAGAAACACGAGACTCAACTCTTTCTTCCATCATCTTCTCCATCTTTTTCGTATACTTCCCGCACTCCGCACCATGGACAGAACCATGAGTGCTTTTCTTCTGGTGCATCGCCTACCGTCCACCACTTGTGGCACGTCTTGCATCGAAAGTGATGCAAGTGCTCGACCGATCGGTGCGTATGTTCTTGCTCACTCGACATATTCAAATCGCGGTTTCTCTGCGCCCTCTACGATGACCGTCTCGAGGAACATAGAGAGCGGGCGCACCCACGTCGCACCGCCTTCGTACAGTCCTTTGTACACGACCATATCCTCCATCGTCTCAGAATGTTTCGCGATCGCGATCACCTCATACTCGCCACCCTTGTAGTGGCGATACCGCCCTCCGATGTGTATTTCATTCATATCGTGCTAATAATAGCATCTGGTCTTAGAGTCCATGAAAATCGATGAAATGCGAGGCGCGGGCTGCAAGCGAGAGAACGATACTGGCTTGGTATTGCGATGAATGAGCGGGCGCCCGCAACGACGCAGTTCGCGATTTCCATGGACTCTACGCTTTTCCGTGACAGTGCTTATACTTTTTGCCACTTCCGCACGGACACAGCTCATTGCGGCCGACGACGGGAATCGCCTTCGGAGCGCTCGCTTGGGACGACTGACCGCCCTGCTGCGGCGCGTTCGACGCGATCATCGAGCGGTTGATGTTGCCCACGATCTCCATGACGCGCGCGGCGTAGGTCGCTTCAAGCTCGCGGAACATGTTCAGTCCTTCGCGGCGATATTCCATGAGCGGGTCGCGCTGGCCGTAGGCGCGCAGCGACACGCTGCTGCGGAGGTACTCCATCGACTCGAGGTGTTCGGTCCAGAGCATATCGTTGGTCTGAAGCATGACCTGGCGCATGAGAAGCAAGAACGCATCGCGGCCGATCTCTTCTTCTTTGGCATGGAGAGCGGCGACCGCTTCCTCCCCGAGCGAACCGGCGATCTCCTCAAGCTCGGCCGCAACTTCGTCAGCACCGCCCTGCATAAGCGCGCGGCGGCGCGCGTAGATCGCGGTGCGCTGGCGGTCGAGCACATTGTCGTATTCAAGAACGAGTTTGCGCGCATCGAAGTTGAAGCCTTCGATCTTCGTTTGCGCGGTCTCAAGCGCGCGCGTCACCATCGCGTTCTCAATCGGTTCATCCGCCGGAATACCGAAGCGTCCCATCAGCCCCTTGAGCATATCGGATGCAAAGACGCGCATGAGCTGGTCTTCAAGCGACACGAAGAATTGCGTTTCGCCCGGGTCGCCCTGACGACCGGAGCGCCCGCGCAGCTGGTTGTCGATGCGGCGCGCTTCATGGCGCTCGGTGCCGATCACCGCCAAGCCGCCGAGCGCCTTCACCTCTTCATATTCTTCCGCGGTCGCCATCGCGCCGCCCAATTTGATATCGACGCCGCGGCCGGCCATGTTGGTGGCGACCGTCACCCGACCCTTCTTGCCGGCATGCGCGATGATCTCGCCTTCGCGTTCGTGATTCTTCGCATTGAGCACCTCGTGCGGGATGCCTTCGCGCTTGAGGAAAAGATCGAGCAGCTCGTTCTTCTCGACCGAGGCGGTACCGATGAGCACCGGCTGCCCTTTCTCGTGGAATTCCTTCACGCGTCGCGCGAGCGCGGTGAACTTGCCTTCTTCGGTCTGGAAGATGAGATCGTTCTTGTCGTGGCGCGTGACCGGTTTGTTCGGCGGGATCTCGACGGTCTCCAGTCCATACACTTTATAGAATTCTTCAGACGAGGTTTTGCCGGTGCCGGTCATGCCGGAGAGTTTGCCGTACATGCGGAAAAAATTCTGGTACGTGATCGATGCAACGGTGCGCGACTCGCGCTCCACCGCCACGCCCTCTTTCGCCTCGATCGCTTGATGCAGACCCTCGCTCCAGCGGCGCCCCGGCTGCAAACGTCCGGTGAATTCATCGACGATGACGACCTTGCCCTCGCGCACCACATACTCCTTATCGCGGCGATAGAGCGCTTTGGCGCGCACCGCCGTCTCCAGATGATGCACTTGTTTGATGCCGCGCTCGGTATAGATATTGTCGATGCCCAGTTCTTTCTCGGCGCGCTCGATACCTTCGTCGGTCAGTTTGATCGCGCGATGCTTCTCCTCCACGGTATAGTCGACACCTTCGCGCAGCTTCATGGCGATTGACGCGAAAGTCTTGTACCAATCCTCCGACTCAGCCGCCTGCGCCGAAATGATGAGTGGCGTGCGCGCCTCGTCGATGAGGATCGAGTCTATCTCGTCGACGATCGCATAGTGGTATCCTCCTCGTTCTCCCGTCCTGACCCGAAGATCCTCCGCGCGGTAGGCCGTATTGTCGCGCAAGTAATCGAAACCGAACTCCGAGTTCGTGCCGTAGGTAATGTCCGCGGCGTACGCCTCTCGAGGCGAGCACGGACGCAAAAAATCATGGAACACGCGGAAGCTTCCTTCTTCGTCGCGCATGGCATCCTCCTCGCTCTGCACGTGCGACGCATCATAGATGTACGCACTGTCTGAATTGAGCACACCGACCGTGAGTCCGAGCATCGCATACACCTGCCCCATCCATGCCGCGTCGCGGCGTGCGAGGTAATCGTTCACCGTCACGATGTGCACGCCCTTACCCGGAAGCGCATTGAGGTAGGCCGGCAAGGTTGCAACGTAGGTCTTGCCTTCGCCGGTCTTCATCTCAGCGATCGCGTGGCGATGCAAGATCATACCGCCGATGAGTTGCACATCGAAGTGGCGCATGCCGGTCGCGCGACGTCCTGTTTCGCGCACTACGGCGAATGCCTCCGGCAACAGATCATCGAGTCCTTCGCCTTGTGCGAGACGATCTTTGAATTCAGCGGTCTTTGCGCACAAAGCCGCGTCATCAAGTTGTTCCATCGCAGGCTCCAGCGCATTGATGGCAGGCACCAGCGCGCGCGCCTCACTCAAGAGTTTTTCAGACGGATCGCCGAGAAGTTTTTTGAGAAAAGACATGTGCGTTTGGTCGCTTCAGAATAGCTCAAAAACGGCTTAAAAACAACGCAAACGAAAAGGCTCAGCTTACGCTGAGCCTTTTCGTTTCGAGAGGATCTCACCCGAATCTCCTAAGAGATTATCGGCGTGACTTCTTCTTTGCGGCCTTCTTAGCAACTTTCTTAGCTGCTTTCTTTGCCTTCTTCTTTGCTGCCATAGTAGTGTGTATGTGCTTGTTTAAATGAGTTCATCGCTCGACCTGTGTGAAAAAATATTTTTGATCACACGATACGATGCTCTGTATCTATTATCGTCACTATTGCGCGCACATACAAGAAAAATTTTCCATGATGTGTGGATAACTCAAACACATGTTTAAAAAATTTTCTTCACTTATCATCGCCGATCGATCGTACTTCCATCTCGATATCGATGTCATACGCGTCGTGCACTTTCGTTCGTATCGCATGTGCGAGCTCGAACACCTCGCGCGATGATGCTCCCCGCGCGGCCACCAGCACTAAAGGCTGGCGCTCAAAAAGACGAGCGTGACCGATCGAGAAGCCGCTTACATGAAGTCCGCGGTCAAGTAGATAGGCAAGCGGAAGTTTGACGGTACCGTTTTTTTGCGGGAACTGCGGCAGGCCGGGCACCAACTGCGCCACACGC
>JAKAHS010000043.1 GCA_021814825.1 bacterium
GTCTTATGCTGCATGCCGCTCATGCCAGCGCGTATGAATTCACGATAACCATAGATCATATCAAGCGGCGTTATCGGTCCCGACGGCGACTGGTACGCCACATCAAGGAGACGATCATCGGTGATCATTTCTGCTGCGACCTGCAGATCCGGCACAGAGATTATAGCGATGCCGTCGTCTTTCAGCAGGCGTAGGAATTCATGCACGACCTTTGGTAATTCGTGCCACGCAACGTGTTCAAGAACATGCGATGCCCATATGATATCGGCGCAGTGCGCAGGCAGTTGATGCACATCAGCCATGTCCGCCAAAATGTCGGGTGATGCTTCGGGATCGCTGTCGACGCGTATCTCGGCCCACTTGTCATGACGTAATGAAGATACCGGAAGCGGACTCTTGCCGCATCCGACATTCACGACGATCTTCTTTTCGGTCGGCAGAATAAAAGGCGTTGGTGTATGGGTCGGCTCAAATCTGTCCCACCACGCTCGCCAATTTATGAACGGGTCTTTCTCTGTATCATATTGCAGATGAAGAGCGAGCGATGGTATCGGCGTGAAAAGAAAATAGCTCCGTTTTTGCCAAAGGCAGTTGATCGAATCGCGCTCCATCGAGGTTGACACCTCGCTCGTCCCCATTTTATAAAAGAGATCCCAATTCTTTTCGATGATCGAATGATGCGTCATGAAGCATGATGCCGTGTGGTTGTTGGTTCGCCAATGACGGGATCCGCTCTGGACCATGCGCAGAAACTCATGGTTGTTGACGTCGGTATACCGGAACGGGTCGTTGAACGGATAGATCGAAACCGGAGCGCGTAGTTTGGCGCTTGCCGCTTCGTCGAACTCGATCATCTCCGTGATCGCGGAAGCGCAAAAAATATAGTCATCCTGTGCGAAATACACCAGATCCTTTCCGTGTTCTTTGCCATACTCATAACAAGCAAGTATGGATGGCATGATGCCGCGGCTTTCAAGCGCGAAGAAGCTGGTCTTAAATCTTGCACCAAGGAGCGTCTCGTGAAGATCATGCACGGTGTGCGCATCGGAATGGTCATCGAAGATCGCTAATTCGAATTCATATTGAGGAAGAGTGTCGCTCGCGCGGTTCATCGAATCGATGAGTGATGCAGTGCAGCGCCTCGTGATCTCTGATTTTGAGGCGCCGCAGTAGCGCTTCTTGTTGAGATGGGCTTGACTATCCCCTCTCGAATGAGTTTGGAGAACGCACAAAAAATGCCGCTTCGATATTGAAGAGTGATCGTGCGCCCCTATGGCCTGTGGCTGGAGCATAGGCGTTCGTGACGGATGAGACGTCGGTTACTCAGCCTTGAGGATCTTGTACTTGGCGGTACCTTTGGGCGTGTGGAATGAGAATTCGTCGCCCTTCTTCTTCCCCATCAGAGCGCTGCCGAGCGGCGAGTGATACGAGATCTTGCCGGTGAGTACGTCAGCTTCTTCTGCTCCGACGATGGTGTAGGTGTGGTTATCGGTCGTGCCGATCTTCTGGACCGTAACCTTCGATCCCATGCTGATCGACTCGCTTCGGCCGGCGCGGATGATCTTCGCGCTTTTGAGAATGTTCTCCAGTTTCTGGATGCGCTCCTCGACGCTTGCCTGGACCTCGCGTGCCTGCTGGTATTCTGCGTTCTCGGAGAGGTCGCCGAGGGAACGAGCGTATTCGAGCTGTTCAGCGACTTCGCGACGGCGCTTCGTGAGGAGTTCGTCGAGCTCGTGCGTCAGCTCATCGAACTTTTCCTGCGAGAGCAATTCTTCGGACATATAAAATTTTAACCGTTTATGAGTAAACTAATTGAACTCTCCTACATTTACAACGTAAGTGTATAGGAATGACACTATGCGCGCAAGAGACATCGGACCTACCGATCATCATTGATCGGTAAGATACTGCGGCGCACTGTCGCGCATGAAGCCGAGGAAGTTCGCCATGGCGGCTGGCGCACCGTAGAGCGTCCCCGCCGGTCCTTTCTCAAGCACGACCGCGAATGCGTAGCGCGGATGTTCATAGGGGAAGAAACCGACGATCCATGAGTTCATGAACTGATTATGATTGCCGAGCTGTGCGGTTCCGGTCTTCGCGGCGACGTGTACGAAGCCGACATTGACCGCGGCGGCAGTACCGTTGTCATCAACACAGAGGCGCATGCCCTCGCGCACGACCTGGAAGTTGTGTGCGGAGATCGGAAGCGTCATGCCTTGTACGGGACCGCTCTCAAGGAGTGTGGGCGTCAATAAAGTGCCGTTGTTTGCGATCGTGGCTACTGCGCGCGCCATCTGAAGCGGTGTGACCTGTACGCCATACTGACCGATCGATGTGTGATAGGTGTCGCCGATACGCCATGGATCGCCGGGGAATACGACGGCTTTCCATGCGGGGGTTGGGATCGTGCCGGCGCTTTCAGTAAAACCAGTAAGTCCGGTCGGTGCGCCGAAACCGAACATGCGGAAATATTTATCGATGTTATCGATGTCGATACCTTTCTGCGTTCCATATCCCCCGCCCACTTCATAGAAATACACGTCGGAGGATACGGCGATCGCATGGCGCACATCGACGTATCCTTGCGGTCGCCAGTCTTTGAAGATCGACGGGTGTGCGGGGTCGTAGGGATTCGGCACGGAGATGGATCCGGTCGAGAGGATCTGCGTGTTCTCCGAGACCACGCCTTCGGTGAGCGCGCCGAGCGCCATGATCGGTTTGACGATCGAACCGGGCGTGTAGAGGCCGTCGACGGCACGGTCGAGGAACGGGAGGCGCGGATCGGTGAGTAGTGTTGAGATCGCACGAGAGTCTGAACCTTGCGCAAGCGTATTGAGTGGAAACTCAGGCCAGCTCACCGATGCGATGATCTCGCCTGTGTGTACGTCCATGATAACGCCGGCGCCGCCGATGAATTTCGATTCTGTTGCCTGTTTCTCAATGGCGTCGTATAGACCTTGCGAGAGTGGTGCGTCGATCGACAATGTGAGTGTCTGACCATTTTCTGCCGGTTGGATCGTGCTCGCTGAAACCACCTTGCCGCTCGCGTCGGTTTCCGTGAGCTGTGCGCCGTTGTGTCCGGCGAGCAGATCATCGAATGCAGCCTCGGCTCCATCGACGCCGACGCTGGATTCTCGGAAATACGTTCCGCTCGTGTCTTGTGCAGGCGGCTTCGCGTAACCGACCACATGCGCGATGCCGCGGTAATCGGCGTAGACGCGAGCGGAAAAGTCGCTGCTGGTCGCGATCACGTTGCTGGCGAGTACGTTCCCGTTCCGATCGAGTATCTCGCCGCGATCGGCGAACAAGATCGTGCTGTCGAGTTTATTCTGAAGTGCGCGCTTGGCGAAGACCGCGCCCTGCGCGATCTCCAGCCGCCACGCCTGCGCAAGATACACGATGCACAGGAGCACCAAGAAAATGCCGACACCGGCGATCGATCGGCGCGAAAGCGGACGTTCCACGCGCCCTTCGAATTGATCGATGTCGAACTCCGGCAAGTTCGAGGAGTCTGCGAAGATCTCATCCGGCGATATTTCTACGACTCGCTTCGACTTCCTTCTCATCCGCCATGGCATACGACAGCAGTATAGCGCGTGATCAAGAAAAAAAGAATCAGGAGCAAAGAAGTGAGTCAGGCCACAACAGAACATGGGTGAGCGATGGGCCCCGGCCCCAACACTCCATCTATATCTATTGAATATCTGGCAGCAAGCGCACGGTCACTGAGTTTGACGGCTGTGCGCCATTTTGCGCGACGCACGTGAGAGTGAAAGATGTCGGTGACAGTATTACTGGAGACTCAACACCCCCCTCTCCTTTCTCTGGGTTGTGGACGGTGGTGCTCCAAGAGCTATCGTTTTGCGCGATAGTGCATGAATCTGCGCGTACGTTCTTCACGTTCCAGTGAAGATGAGTGGTCATCTTACGATAGATGACCGACGGGTCCGGCATAAGCGTCACGGTCGGCATCACATAGTTCGCTACTATCGACGTGTCGGCGATGGCATAGCTTTGTTCTGATGTTGATGCGGAGCCAGAGATGAGAGAGTTCACTACTTGCTCTGGCACGGACACACGCTGTCCGCTCAGGCTTTTTGACGGTAGACCGAAGGTGAGCACCCACCACAGCGCAACGAGCGTGGCGAATAGGATCGCAAAGACCGTCCACTCGGCGTAGAATGCGAGCGGTCGACGCGGATCATGTAAAGAGAACATAATTAAAGTATAGCGCGAGCGGTCGTGAGTGCTGCATTTTAAAAACTATCGTGTGGATAGCATGCTTTCGGCGGCTAGAGATACGACAGTGGGTTGAGGTAGCCGGAGAGCGGTGCGACCGGCATGGTGTAGATCCTCCCTCTGCATCCTTTGCTTGGAAACGATGAGATCTGAACCACGTCTGATGCGAATACGCC
>JAKAHS010000008.1 GCA_021814825.1 bacterium
CACAAGCGCCGGAGCGCTCTTTGTAAGAATACACATGACCGTCAGAGCGGTATAGAACGGCAGTGCGCCGAATATCGGAATGAGTTTGGCGAGAATGAATGGCAGCCGCTTCGCTGTCAGGATTTCTTGTGCAGGCAGGAGACCGTTCATGACGAGGAGAACGATCAGTCCGGTGCCGAAGACAGCACTGATCGAGAAGTCGGCAGTCGTCCCCAGTATGAGTCCGCTCATATCTACCGTGCTTGCGGCTGCTTGGCCGACGACCGGTATCCACCCGAATATGCCGGTTACGGATAGTCCGACAGCTGTTGCAGCAATCGTAAAAAGGAGCTCGAACGCGTCAATGGTCGCGGCGAGGATGAGCACGCCGATATAACGTAGGAGATCGGTGGTCATGGTCTTCTATCTGCCTGCGGGATTGGCATTCTCCGCGCTGAGGTCGGTTTGCGCTCGCCGCAGGGCAAGGATCTGCGATGGATCGGAGGTGATGATCTGGTCTTCCGTGTACGAGGCGATGATCTTGATCGCGACGTGTTTGAGTCCGGCGAAGAAGATCCCCTCGCCAACATCAGACTCGAGCAAGAGGTATTTTTCCTCGTCAGAGAGATTAAAGGTTTTCTGAAGATTGTCGATCGACGACGGCGATTGCTTCAGGAGGAGCTGGATCGACGAGTTGGTGATCATCGGCAGTCCATACGGCGATTTGAGGAAGTCATCGACGTCTTGCGTGATGGTGGCGAGACCGAGGTAATATTTGCGACCGCGCTTGGCGAGGCTGTAAAGAAAACTCGCCGTGTCTTCCGACTTCATCATCCACCACGCCTCATCGATCACCAGCAAGCGTTTCTTGAGAGTCTTTCTTACGGCATTCCAAATGAAGTGCGTCACGAGATACATGGCGACCGGCTTGAGCTCGTCTTCCATGTCGCGCACTGAGAACACGACGAAGCGCTTATTGATGTCGACGTTGGTCGGCTGATTGATGAAGCCGGCCCACGTGCCGTGCGTATATTTAGAAAGGCGCGCAACGAGGCTTTCGCTTCCTTCCATGCCGGCGAGCACTTGTTCGAAGTCGGAAAGAAGCGGCGGTTCGATCTGCGAGAAGTCCGAATCGGCGGTGATGTCCTTGAGCGCGTAGGTCTCGGTGATCGCTTGGTCGATGATCGAGTCTTCCGTCGGCGTCAGCCCGCCGAGCATGATGCGGAAGAGGCCGACGAGCGCGACGATGTTGCTTCGCAGCACATCGGCGGGCGCTTCGTCTTCGCGCGGCGTGGGCAGGTCGAACGGGTTGAGGTGGTGCTCGGACGTGAGCGACACGTTGAAGTAGCGCCCGCCGACCGCCTGCGAAAGGTGTTCATATTCGCGCTCCGGATCGATCACGATGACTTCTGTGTCGAACATGAGTGTTCGCAAGATCTCGAGTTTGGTTGCATAACTTTTGCCCGAACCGGACTTCGCGAAGATCACGGAGTTGTAGTTCTCAAGCGAGAAACGGTCGAAGAGCACGAGCGACGCATTGTGGCGATTGACGCCATAGAGGATGCCGCGGTCGGAGGTGAGATCGAACGACACGAACGGGAAGATCGATGAGAGCGGACTGGAGTTGAGTTTTGAGTGCACGGAAAGCTCGTCGGTGCCGATCGGCAGCGCGCTGC
Source organism: bacterium (assembly GCA_021814825.1). Taxonomy (GTDB): domain Bacteria; phylum Patescibacteriota; class Minisyncoccia; order Phycocordibacterales; family SBAW01; genus JAKALC01. The sequence continues at coordinate 1,656 of JAKAHS010000008.1, forward strand.
GGAACCCTTGCTCCTGCTGGAAGAGCGCCGGCTTCACATAAATGAGGCGGCTCTCCATCATCGACTTGATCTCCGACTCGGCTTTGTCGAGCGCTTCGACCGAATTTTCATAGATGGTGATGTACACGCCGACGTCGAAAATACGCTCCTGCGCTTGCTGAAGCTGGTCGCGCAGCTGTTCGAGATCGCGGTATGCCGTGTCGAGGATCGGATCGCGCACGAGACCTTTTTGTTCGCGGGTCTCGATCTGGCTTTGCACCTCCGCCACTTTCTTCTGGAAGGTTTTGAGAATGTCCGAAGTGTCGATCGGGTGAATGAAAATGGAAATGTCGAAGACGCGGTCAAGATTGATGATCGGAGAGAACCAGGAATCGGTAAGGATGCGCGGATAGGACATAACGAAGAACGTGCGCGCGATCTTGTCGCCGAGATTGAGCTCGCGCGGCGTGACCCGAAGCGCCGACGGCGCGATGACGTCTTGCAGCTCAAGCACGCCTTGCTTGTAGATCTGCTCGGGCAACACTGGAGACACGGGCAGTGACGCCGTACTGGTCGTTGTCTGTTTTTTGAATATATCGAAAAGGGCCATGGTGGTGGGTGTTACCTTGCGAGCGCGATCGGTTTCTCAAGTTCGCCCGGGTTGAAGAGTTTGTAGAAAAGTTCAATGAGTTCTTCGGTGCCGAGCGGCACGACGCGCACGCCGGTGCGGATGAGCCCCTGCTCTATCGTTCCCGTGCGCTGTTCAAGCTGGCTTCGATACTCCTCGAACTGCTCGTCAGAGAGGGGCGTGTTGGTTGTGGCGCCCCCTCCCCCCACGAGAGAGCTGATCGCACCTGCGCCCCCTCCCTTTCGAGCGACCAGCGCGGGATCGTACGGAACGACAATGAAAAAATTCTTGTTCATGATATTCGCGCGCTCGGTGAAGTCGCGGATGAAGGCGATATATTCGCGGATCTGAAGTTTCATAAGATCATCCATTTCTCCTGCGAGCCGCTCTTCAAGCAGTGCGATGTAAGGGCGAATGTCGAGCTTCCGGGACTCGATGAAGAACTGCACTGAGAACTCGAGTGAGTTGAGAAAATTTTGGAATTGCGTCATGACCGCGTCTTGTTCATCATTGCTTTTGAGCGCGAGGTTGATCGAGGACGCCATGAGCACCGCGCGCAGGCTGCCGTCTTTGAGAATGACGATGCCGTCACGTACTTCTTTTATCGGAACGAATTCTTGCGTTGCGCGTGATGGTGTGGCTGCGGGAGACATATGAAAAGTATACCAGGTGTAGCGCTAAGCAGTGTTCACACGACCGCGTCTCAACAGCACAATGAGATCTTGAGCGAAAAACGAGATGGAGACCGAGTCATATCGCGATATGGCGAGGTTGAAGCGATGTTTTGCAGCCGAGATCTCATTGTGCTGTTGGACGAGTATGGTTTCGCGCCGTTTTTGCGTCGATCGTGTGAACACTGCTTAGATCCTGAATTCAGCACTTGTCTTACTCTGGCCCTGCTCGCTTGAGCCGCTCAGCGCCTCACGGTCTTTGATGTTAAGCGACCATGCGAGCTCCTTGAGCCGGCTCTCGGAGATCTTCGGCGCACTCGGCACCGTTGTGGCTGCTTGCACGGGCGCTTGCGTTTGCGGCAGCTCAGAGCGTTGCTTCCACAGATACAGTTTGCCGCTGATGTAATACGAAATGGCGTGTTCAAGGACGTCGATGAATGGGCGATCGTTGATGGTGTAGAACGCAAGTGCAAGCGCGAGTGCGACGAATGGCAGAGAGACGATCACCGCAAGCCACAGCGGCAGAAGTGTGAAGAAGAGCACGCTCGCCCCCGCCCCGCCCGCTAGGTAGAGGAATTGTTTGAAGGTAAGGGGCCCGAAGATCTTATCTTCGACCTCGATGAATTGTGGGACTTGATATTGCATAAGAGTTCATAAAGTTCATAAAGTTTTAAAGTTTTAAAGTTGCGATGCGCTAGGTCTTACTTTAAGGACTTTATGAACTTTACAGACTTTTAACTAACCGATCGGTTCGTGATACGGGTCGACTGTGTAGGCTGCGGGTGGCGGAACGGCCGCCGGGGACGCAGGGCGAGGCGCGCCAGGAGTGACCCCCACGTCGATCGTCTTAACCGCAGCTATAGTCGGCATGTTCAGTGCAACGTGGCGCGGTTCGAGAGGTTCGGGCGCAGCCAGCTCCGGATACGTCTCGACCGGGAGATCAGAGACCGCAACAGGGATGGGCGGTACGGGTTTCGGGGAGATCGTTGGCGCTGGTGTTGCTGGAGTGGGGGGTTCTGGGGAGCGCTGGCTCTCCAAGATCTGCGCCGAGGTATCATAGATCGCGCGCGGCGCGGGCGCGGTCTCTGGCGTCGTCTCCTTCTGTTGCATCAGCGCGCGTACCTTCAGGAACAGTTCGTCGTCGAGATCATGCGCGATTACATTCGCGTGATCAGGATCGATCTCAAGGTGTTCTGCGATCACGTTCGGAAAATCTTTCGGTTCAATGAAGCCGGTCATGAGGTTGATGATGTCCGCCTCAAGGCTCCCCATCTGATCGATATGGAGCTGCTGTGCGGCGCCGATCTTCTGGACGGCTTCGGCAACATCATTGCTGTACAAGATATCCTATATCTTGCGGTAGTGCGTCGATGCGACGCTGGATCTCCTCGTGGGTGCGGCTGGTGGGCATGGCTTTGTAGGATCTATGCGGTCATTATAACCTCCTCTTTATTGTGTGAACGCGCCGCTCCTTCGCCGGATGCGGGAACCTTTGAGAGGCTCTTGCCCGCCTGCTTAAGAGAATCGATCGCGTCTTGCACCTCGGAGACCTTAGGCGTCAGCTCCCTGAGCGTACTTCGAGCATGCTGCTTCGCCAGATCATACACGACCTGGGAGACCCTGCCCGCCTCGTAAGCCCTTTTGGTTTCTGCAAGATCGTCATTGGTCTTCTTCTGCTGGGCCTTGATGTCGTCGCGCGCGATATTCAAGCTGGCGGTCACCCTACGCAGTGCTTCAGCGTTGATCGTAGCGCCGTCGACCAGTGTCTTGAGAACACTATCGACGCCGTCAATGGTGGTGCCAAGCCGTGTCGCCACGTCGCGCGCTTCTTTGAGCGACTTGTTCGTCTCCTGTTGCGGGGCGTCAGATGCTCCATCGTGCCACGCGGCGCGGATGTCCTTCTTATCTTGAGCTGAAAGCTTGGCATTCGTGCTTTCCTCGAGCGCCTTGATCTTGGCGTCCCCAAGGAGCGAAGCAACCTGCTTGATCTCAGACGGCTTAAGGTTTTCAATGATGGTTTCAACCGGCATGCCGGCGACACGTTTTTTGTCTTCAGGGGCTATGGGTGCAGGGGCGATCGGAGCCGCAGCTGGTACGTTGACGCCAGGTATACTGCCCGCCGGTGGTATTGGTGCCAGCGTCGGCACGGCTGCAGTTGCGACCACACGTTGAAGCAGTTCTTTATCCGCAACTGTCTGCAGGTTCTTTGCGCGCTCGGCCGTCTCCCTTTCTCTGCGAGTCTCAAGTCCTGCGCGTGATTCTGCGCCGCCGACCTTACTTTGTACGATCGGTTCGGTCACGTAACGACGGAACTCTCGTCCTATCGCCGTGTTGCCAAGCGGCGCCATGGCACCGGTTCTCAGACTGGTATCGATCTTGCTAGCAAGCAGGCCGGGACCGATGCGCTTCGAAGCAACGCCTGTTGCAAGGCTGAGTGCGCTTGGCCCAGGTCGTCCCACGGGGACGCCGGTGGCTTGTGCAAATCCTCTTGAATACCTACTCACCACTTGCCTGTTGAGGAAGCCGCCGAAACTCTTTGCCCAGCCTGCTGTGGACATGCCGAATGATTCCCCTGCCTTCATCGCTTGTTGGATCATAATGAGCACGATGCCGAGGGTAATGACCAGGTATGCTACCGCGGAGCCGAGCTGGAACAAGAAGCCCGCGTTGGTCGAGCTCGAGCTTTGGGCCATTTGTCCGAACACCCCCTGTGCAAGCGTCTTGCCGGTTCCACTGAGCGTCTGGAGGAACACAGTCAACAAAAGGTATACGAAGAGGAATGCGGCCGGATAGAATGTATTTTTGAGCAGCATGGTGTACCACTTGCTGAAATAACCTTTTGTCTCTCGGAGCGTCCATGCCACCAGCGCCAGCGGCGAGACAATGATCGCGAGCCATAGGAACACGATACGGCCGAGGAAGTGGATGCCGGCCATAAAGAGCGATAGAGCAAGCGTGACGGAGATCGCGCCGATTGAAATGTAGAGGACGGAGAGCGTGATGAGGCGCGTGAGCGAAAAGCCGCTGGCGTTGGTGTCTTTGTTCCATTTATTGAATTCATCGGAGTTGGTGAGACTTTGCACGTTCAGCGTGTTCATGATGCTCGCGCTCAGGTCCTTGGCTTTCATGCCGGAGAGGATCGAATTGTCCTGCGTCGCCGAGCCGGGTATCGCGTTGTAGAGCTGTGTTGAGACGATGTTGCCTGCATCGATGAAGAGGCGCGTGCCGAAGAAACTGAAGTTGACGATGAGTGCGATGAGGACGACGCCGGCGAGCGTACTCATGTCACCGCCGGTCTCGGAGTTGAGCATGATCTTGAAGGCGATGAAGACGAGAATAAAAAGGAACAGCATGTTCGCGAGATCGCGTGCGACGGACCAGCCGGTCGAGATGAAGGTGAGCGCGTACGCGGCGCTGTCGAGCGACATGTGGACCGTTGCGCCGAAGAACATCGCACCGACGTACAGGAAATAGCTCGGGATGCTCACCGCGAGCCACTCCACGACGTTAGAAAGACACATGTCGACATTGCCGCTGGTGCAGCCGATGTCGTTTTTCGAGTTGATCGGATCGCCGCTATTTGACGCATTGTTCGACTGCGCGACCGGCGTGGAGAGCTGGTCTTGCAGGGTAGTCGCGTTGGGATCCTGAGATGCCTGCGTCTGTGCGTTACCAGTGAACTGCTGCTGAAGACTCGAGGCAGCGTTCGGATCAACGGACATCTGAGATGTGGCAGCGTGCACCACGGGTGCCGCGGCCGTTGAGAGCGAGAACGCCACGACAAAGGAAGCGAGTGCGATCGCCGCACGGACGCGCACTTTCGCCGACATACTATATCGTTGTGGTGTTGTTGAATGCATGGCACTGGGTAAGTCCGGTCGCGGTACTTTGGTTGTCAGTGGTCAGTTTGCTGTTGAGGCGCGTCTGATCCTCGATCGCATTGTTGACCGACGAGCTGTCGAAGAACAGACCGTTGCGCGCATTGGCAGCGAAGTTGGTGAGAATGGTGCTTTGCGTGTTCGGGTCGGTCGCGGCGTTCATGGCGCTTTGGTAGTCACCGAGGGTCGTAAGGCTCGTGCTGGCGGTGTCGAACTGACTCTGATAGGTGCTGAGCTCGGAAGTGAGGTCGTCGATCGTGACCTGCGTGCTCGACGCATTCGCCTGTGCTTGCAGGCGCTTTGCGTCAGAGAGAGGGTTTTGAATGTAGACGGTCATGCCAGCGGCGGTGGTCGTTCCGGTCGATGTCGCCATCCAATCGAGCCAGCACTGTTTGAGGTTATCGAGGGAATCAAGCGCGCTTTGAAGTGCGCTGATGTTCGTTGTGTCGATCGTCATGACGCGGTTGGCGCCGTCGGTATAGATCGGGAGATTCGTGGTGATGGTGTTGGTAAGCGTGCTGTTATCAATCGTGCCGTAACTGTTGTAGCCATAGCCGCTGCCGGAGCTTAGGTTGGAAAGGCCGCCATAGAGCACATTTTGGATAAGCTGGCTGATGAGCGCGTTGATGATCTCATCGAAGTATTTCGCGCCGACCAGCGATTGCGTGTTGCTGCCCATGGCTTGTGAGAGCGCTTGATCGATCGCGGTGCCCGGCGTGGTGTTAACGACGTCGCAGTAGTTGGTGACACCGCCTATCTGCACCGCTTGCTTACCCCCCATATCGATAGGTTGGCCATTGTCCTTTCTGAGCGCTCCCTGATCTTCGGTGATATCGACCGGCACGCAATTCTTGTTCTGCGTCATCGACAACATGCCCTGGCCGAGCGTGAGGTCGAGCCTATTCAGATCGACCGCGTTGGCTTGCGCGGTGGCAACTCTCCCGCTCACCATGGAATATTCCCCAAATGGATTGTTCGCGGGCGATGAGGTGAATGCGATGAACGCCGGCCATCCGCCTTGTGAAAAATCATTCATGAAGCCCTGAATGTTGTTCGTGATCTGCGAGAGCCAACAGGTTTGCGGCCCGTAGTCGTCCGCATAGGTTTGGGCGATAGCGATACGGACCTGAAGTTGGAATGGGCTGCAGAGAAAGGCGAGGCCGGTGCCGTTGGTGATGATGTCGCCTGCAGCTTGATCGCCGACGCTGCGGAAGAACTGATGGTAGTTAGTGACGAATGACGGACTGCCGTTGAAGCCGCCGTTGATCCAGTTGATGGTCGAGACCGCCATTTGCTGGAGTGCGGCGCGCGCGATGGCTCGCGCGACGCAGCCGAGGAAGTTGTTGAGGTAGTCGTTGGAAGTGTTACCACCGAGCGTGGTGTTGAGTGTGGTCACGCTGAGAATGCTTTGGAGGTGAGACCCTATATCAAATGTCGGAAAGGTGCCGATAGGTCCCGAGCTTCCTTTCGCCGCAAGGCCGGAAATAAGCCCCATGCTTGCCGTAAACGCCAGCTGCGCCACGCAGCCGACCGTCCCGCCGATCGCGCCTGCCGTGCCAACGGTATTGGCGCTCCCCCCCATGGTACCGCCGTTCGTTCCTTGGTACTGGAATGCGTCCGCGGCCGCCGCCTCAAAAGGCAAAGCACCGACAAGAAGCACCATGGCGCTCACGATGATACCCGCTGAGAACTTTTGTATGGCTCGGTTATGGAACATTGAGACGGGAAACAGTTTCTAATTCGAGTTACTCTGACTGCTCGAGAGCGATGACGATTGCAGCTGTTGTGCTGCTTGTAAAGCAGCTTTTTGTTCGGCAAGGAGAAAAGCAGACCACACTGCGCCTGGCTCGCTTGCTGTATATAGTATACCGTTATTTTTGAATGCTTCCGCGATCGTGGCGAGCAGACGCGCATTCTGCATGGAGAGATTGTTGAATGCTTGCAAGCCGGAGAGACCGCGAACAGGGTCGGAGAGTACGGTTCGCATGTCGGCGCACTCGGACGCCATCGCGGTGTAGTTGTTGGCAAGCTGCGCGATCGTGGACGCGAGCGTTTGCGGCGTAGGGACCGCAGCGACGTCTTTGGCGAGCGCACGGTAGTCGTTGGCAATGGGATTGAACGAGGCGAGGATGGATGGGTCGCTGTTGTCCACCGCCAGGCCGATGGTCGTGAGTGCACGGAGGTCATTTGCAAGCGTGTGCGATTCGATGGTGCCTGCGAGCGTGTTGCCGAACGTGTGGAGTGCGCCGTTTGAAGATGGTGCGATCGTTATGTCGCTCACGGCGTAGATGGTGCTTGGTTGCACTGCCGCGCTATTTATTTGCGAAAGCGCCCCACCGATGATGCGGTTCTGGGTCATGGTATCGTCACCCAGACCCTGGCCGTGCGCCGCCGCGGTGCTGATGAGAATCGCCCTGCCGAGACTTTCCGTGAGGTTGCTTGAGCTTGCCGCTTGAATAAGCTGCGCCGCCTGCGCGTTGAGGCTCTCGGCGTCTTGGAAGGCGGTGCTTGAAGCGAATGCGGTCTGCCAGTCGGAATTTTCTGCGATCGATGAGCCGCTGCTTTCGATGCGCGCCGTGTCGTGCGGCGTCGTGAGCGATATCGCGAACCAGATGACCGCGGCGCTTATTGCAATAGCCACTGCGAGCACGCTGAAACGAGCGCTCGGAAAGTACGCGCGAATATGCTGCATGTCATTAGTATACCATCACGCGCCCGCAAGCATGAGCCATTTTGGAAGAGAAACGTCTTCGGCGCGCACATTTAAGAGAATGCCAGCGTGCGCGAGCGCTTCTGTGCTGCGGTCGCCGAGGATCGGTTCGATATTGCGCGCGAGCAGTTTTCGTTTATGCGCGAAGCCGGCTTTGATGAGCGCGAAGAAGCGCTCTTCGTGTGCGGCGTTCTTGAAATTCTTCCGTGAGACGCCTTCGACCGCAAGGATCGCTGAGTCGACCTTGGGCGCGGGCGAAAAAGCGCCGCGTGGCACGGTCTTTACATATTTCGGAGTGCCGTATGCTTTGATCGACAGCGACAGCAAGCTCTCCTTTTCCTCGCGCGCGATACGCTGTGCGATCTCCTTTTGCACGAGGAAGACGAGCATGGTCGGCTGATGCGCGGCGCTCAGGAATTTCTCGAACAGCGCCCCGGTGATGTAGTACGGAATGTTAGCTATTAGCTTGTAGCTTGTAGCTTTTAGGAAAGACAGATCGAATTCGAGCGCGTCGGCTTCGATGATCTGCAGTTGTCTGCCTGCGATCTCGTCGGCAAAACGCTCCTGTAAGACCGGTATCATTCGCGTGTCTTTTTCAATCGCAACAACATGTGCGCCGCGGACGAGAAGCTCTGCGGTGAGCACCCCCTTCCCCGGTCCGATCTCAAGCACCGTGTCGCCCTTCTGCACCGCGCCCGCGTCCACCATGGCGCGCACCGCACTCTGCGACGTCAAAAAATGCTGACCGAGAGATTTTTTTGCGTACATAGTAATAGTATAAGAGTACCCTAGTTACGGAGAGATCGAACCTCATGTGGCCTATTCGAGATAAATGGTGCGTCCGATTCGCCGCGGCTCCGCCTCCGTCATGAGCTCCGGCGGAATATCGGCGAGGAATTGCGACGGTTCGGAAAATGATTGCGTGCCGAAGACCGTGCGCATGCTGGCCATTGAGCAGAACACTTTCTTCTGCGCGCGCGTGATCGCCACATACATGAGCCGCCGCTCCTCTTCTTTGTCCTCAGCGCTTCCGCCGTCGCGCGAATATGGGAAGAGCCCTTGTTCAAGGCCGGTGATGAAGACGTAGGGAAATTCAAGACCCTTGCTGGCATGCACGGTCATGAGGCGTACGGCATCCTGTTCATCTTTCATCTCATCTTGATCGCTGGCGAGCGCGGCGTTCTCAAGAAATGCGTGGAGACCGTCAGGAAGCGGCATCATGTCGAAGCGCCGCGCGAGCGCGATAAGTTCGCGTACGTTCTCAAGGCGCTCCGGCCCTTCGATCTTGTCGCGTCGGAGCTCGCTCTCCATGCCGCTTTCGCGCATGACATATGTGAGGAATTCAGATGGCGGCACGCACTCTGATTTTTCTTTGAAACGCGCCAGGAGCGCGCGAAAGGCCATGACGCTCTCGCGCGATGCAGCGCGCAGTTCGTCTTCGCGGCCGCTGAGCATTGCCAGCAGCGTGGTCTTGCCGATGCCGCGCGGCGGGGTGCCGACGATGCGCGCGATGTCGACGTTCGCGCCAAGAAGCGCTGCGCGCGCGTACGCGACGAGATCTTTCACCTCGGCGCGTTCGAAGAACTTGGTGCCGAGCACCTGGTAGGGAATGTCCGCATGCAAGAACGCCTCTTCCAGCGCGCGCGACTGGAAGTTGGCGCGGTACAAAACGGCGATCTCGTAGGGGCGCGCGCCTTCTGCGCGCAGCTCCTCAACCGCTCGCGTCACGAACCTCGCTTCATCGCTCTCATTGAGCGCGCGATAGAAAGAGATGTTCTCACCGTCGGCATTGCTCGTGAACAAGTTCTTGTCGACGCGGTACTGGTTCTTTGCGATGAGATCGTTTGCGGCGGCGAGAATGGTTTTGGTCGAGCGGTAATTCTCTTCGAGAAGGATCGTTCTGGTGTTCGGGTATTCTTTCTCGAACGACATGATGTTCTTGATATCGGCGCCGCGCCATGAGTAGATGCATTGATCCATATCGCCGACCGCGCAGACGTTCTTTCGATCGCCGACGATGAATGCCGCCATGTCGCTCTGCAGGCGGTTGGTGTCCTGGTATTCATCGATATGCACATAGTGCCAGCGATCCTGGTAGTGCGCGCGGATGTCGGCATGATCGCGAAAGAGGGCGACCGCGCGCGCGAGCAGGTCATCGAAATCGAGCGCGCCGTCTGCTGCGAGTGCCGCTTCATACCGCCGCCACACCTCCGCGATCGCTCGCGCGCGCGGTTCCTCTGCATGCGCTGCGAACTCGCTTACCGTAATGCCGTCGCCTTTTTGTCGCGAGGCGACCGAGAGCACCATGCGCGGCTCAAGCTCGCCGTCGATGCCGGCGTCTTTCACTGCCTGCTTCATGGTCTTCATCGAATCGTTCCGATCGTAGATGACCGGGAACCGCTTCATGCCGAGCGCGCGATAGTTTTCCTTTATGATCGTGAGTCCGAGTGAGTGAAAGGTCGAGACGAATGGCAGCTTCTCCTGCGGCACGAGGTCTGGCGACTCGCGCAGGAGCACCTCGACGCGTTCGCGCATTTCTTTGGCGGCTTTGTTGGTGAACGTGATTGCGAGGATCTTCTCCGGCGCGGTGCCGCGGCGGATGATCTCCAGGATACGGTGCGTGACGACGCGGGTCTTCCCCGCCCCCGCTCCAGCCAAGACCAGAAGCGGTCCTTCGGTGTGAAGGACCGCTTCTTTTTGCGCGGCGTTCAAAAAATCGATATGCGACACCAAAATACTATAGCACCCCCTCAAGTTATCCACAGTTTTGCACCTCAAACGGGTTTGAGAACTAAAAGTTTTTACGAAAATAAGCCCTAGAAATGGCAGGCTGTCGAGTTGACCGAGCCCGCTCACCGAGTATAGTAGCCAGGTATTCCCTCATGGATGCATATATAAAACGGCTTCGTTGAGCCATTTTATATCAGGACGAATGGTAGATTTGGATTGACGCGCAACGATGTTTGTTTCATAAAAACAGCACCAGCGTCTGTTCACCGCATATACTAGAAGACAATTCTCAACAACTCTCGGCGCTCAAGGCTCGCTTTGCGCAGAAAGCACAGAAACTCTCGCTTCGTAAGGCTGTCATCGCGACAGTCTTATCCGCTTTTTTGCCCGCCATGCTTATCCCAGCGCCTGTGCGGGCATTTTCTTTGCCCGACCTGTTCGGTGACGTTGTTTCGACCGCGTCTGCTGCAATGGTTGGCGGCAATTCTCAGACCATAGAGCTTCTCTCTCCCGCGACCAATATCGATCCCGACCCGGCTCAAGGCGGCGGCGACATCGCCGTGGTAGGCGGGGTGGCGCTCGCAGCGCAGCAGGGACCGAGCGGCACGGCTGCAGACATCGAAGAATGGCCGACGTCCTCCCAGGTGTCGGTCTACACGGTGCATCCGGGCGACACGCTCAGCGATATCGCGAAGATGTATGACGTGTCGGTCAATACGATCATTTGGGCCAACGACATCAAAGGCGGCGTAGTTCACCCAGGCGATCAGCTCGTGATCTTGCCGGTGGTCGGCCTGCGGCACACGGTCGCCAAGGGAGAAACCATTGTATCGCTCGCAAAGACATTCAAAGCGAACGTTGATGATATCGCACAATATAACGGTCTCGATCAAAAAGCATCGCTGGTGGTCGGTTCGACGCTCATCATTCCGAACGGACAGATGCCGGTCTCGGCAAGCCAGAGCAAGCCCTCCTATTCGCACGGCAAGCTCACGAAAGCTCCGAACGAGCCGTATCTTGGCGGTAGTGGTCCCTATTATGCCGGTTACTACCATTGGCCGGTCGATGGCGGCGTCGTGACCCAAGGACTTCACGGATGGAACGCCGTCGATATCGGCGCGCACACCGGCACGCCTATTCTCGCGGCTGCTGACGGCATCGTAATCGTCGCGAAGACCGGCGGCTGGAACGGCGGCTACGGTAATTATGTGGTCATTCAGCACGCCAACGGCACGCAGACCTTGTATGGTCATGCAAGCAAACTGCTCGTCTCTGCGGGCGACCGCGTCTCGCAAGGAGAGACGATCGCACTCATCGGAACGACCGGCATGTCGACCGGTCCACATCTCCACTTCGAAGTTCGCGGCGCGAAGAATCCGTTTGCCGATGTTAATGTCGGCGGCACCGAATAGGTGTTGTCGCTTGCAAAGATCGCGAGCTGCTGCGTTGCGGGCACCCGCCTCGCTCATCGCCGTACCAGTAAGTACGTCTCCGCCGCTCGCAGCCCGCGCCTTGCATCTCATCGATCTTTGCGAAGCTCTAACGGTAGATGTTGGAGATTCGCCAAGAGCTTGTAAGTCTGTAAAGACAAGGATAACTCGTTTTAAGGCTTAAGGTCGAACAGGGTCGGCTGTTCGACCCCAACTTTCTTAATGGTTTTTTCAATCTGTTTCCGCGACTCATACACCCACCTCAAAGGTTCGTAGTGAGTCGTTAAGCCCCAGTATATTGTTTTCCCAGAACGCCGCTTCTCCTCTATGATCCCACTCTCTTTCAAAGGTTTGAAGTAATGCTGTGAAATATTTGGTTCAGGCTTGTGGAACAATTTAGCCGCGTCCTTTTGGCTCATATCCCTGCCAGTCTCTATCAGTGAACGAAGCATCTCCATCTGCCCCTTGGTCAAAGATCCCGCGTTCCCCATCTGTTCAAGGCGCTCCTTACCGAGCAGCACCATAGCTTCATCTATAGACAGTGGGTTTATCACTCTCTCAGAGTAATGACCGAGGATATCACGAATTGCCGACATTATTGAACGGATGTCCCCTTCATAAAGGTCATGTAAACGGTATACGACCTCATCCTCAATTGGTTTGATAAATGAGGCGACGTCAGCTGACTTGAGCAATTTCATTCGTTGGTCAAATGCCTCTACGACTTCTTTTTTACCCAGAGGATTAAGGATCAATGGTGTCTGAATAAATATGCTCTTCACGCGCCGCTCTGCAGAGATGATTTCTTTGAAAAAATCTTTAGGGCCTAGAAAAACAAAATAGACATTCTTTAGCTGGAGGACATCCCGAATTTCATTGAAGAACTGAATAACACTCCCCTTATTTGCTGGATTTGAGAGCACTACATCAAAATTGTTCACATGCACAACTAAACCTGAGTATTGGAAACCTGAAATCTCTATGCTTTGGATGAAATTCACAAGCGATACCAAATACTGCTCAAGTATGGTTGTGGATATTTGAGCGGGTTGGTTAATGCCCTTATCTTTTCCAAAGTCGACACCGCCACTGTAACCCATTATCCCCCAGAGATACCAGCAGATATGGAGATGCTCTGACTTATATCAAGTATTGCTTGGATGCGCATCAACAAATCTTCTTTGAGGAGTTTTGGATCAAGCAGTTTTATCTCTCTGATGACAGATCCTAAAATTTCGATGATGAAGGCTCTCTTGTTCAGAAGTTCGTCACAGGCCTCTATCTCTCTTCTGAAAGAAAACAAGAGTCTTGTTTGTGTATATTTCCAGACGACCTTCTCAAAATTCGTAAGACTGGTCTTCCCGACGCCCGTATCTCCGCAAATCGTAATGCAAGCTCTATCTTCTGATTCAAATATCGCGTCGATAAACTTGCGCTCCTTTTGTCTGCCGACAAACGCATCCTGAATTGCAATGTCGCCACCTTCTACAAGTGGAAGGGTGTCATAGGGATTATTTTTCAGCCCGAATTGTTGCCAGTTTAATGATGACTTCATAATAAGAATATTATAGCTTTTACTCTCCTGAGACCAGAAAACCCTTGGCCATTTAAGCCTAGTTGAAGTTATAGCTGGAACCTAAACTTCTATAACTTCAGCTTCCTACTCCTTCCGCTGCCGGTACTGCAGCGCTTCGAGGATGTGATCGGGGGTGATGTCGGCGCTGCCGGCGAGATCGGCGATCGTGCGCGCGACCTTGAGCGTGCGGTGATAGCCGCGCGGCGAAAGATTCATACGCGCGCCCGCAAGTGCTAAACGCTGTCGAGCTTCCGAATCAGGCGGGATCATCTCATCGATCTCGCGCGGCGAAAGTTCAGCATTCAGTTTCCCACTGTCGCCGAATCGCTCGCGCTGAATGTCGCGTGCACGAGCAACCGCTTCGCGCGCTGCCCGTGTTTCGGTGCCGGCTTCAGAGCGGCGACCGAGTTCGGAGAGTTCGACTGGCCCCATCTCACTCCAGAGGTCGATGCGATCAGCGATCGGCCCCGATATCTTTCTGCGATAGCGCTCGAGTGCGATGGGCGAGCAGGTGCAGGGGAGGGTCGGGTGACCCCAGTTGCCGCACGGACAAGGGTTCATCGCGGCGACGAGCATGAAACGCGCAGGGAAGATCGCACTTCCCTTCGATCGTGCGATCGCAATAATGCGGTCTTCAAGCGGTTGGCGCAGCGCTTCGATGACGCGCCGATCGAACTCAGGGAACTCGTCGAGAAAGAGAAGGCCGCGATGCGCGAGCGTCGCTTCGCCCGGGCGCGGGTTCGCGCCGCCGCCTACGATCGATACATATGATGAGGTATGATGCGGCGCGCGCACTGGAGGTGTCGCAAGAAGACCGTTGCGCAGTAGTCCTGCGACCGAATGAATGCCGTTGACCTCGAGCGCTTCGTCGAATGATAGAGGCGGCAAGATGCTCGCGAGTGCGCGGGCGAGCATGGTCTTGCCGGTGCCGGGCGGCCCCGAGAGCCCCATGTTGTGGCCGCCTGCCGCCGCGATGATCGCGACGCGTTTGGCGTTATCTTGTCCGCGGATGTCTTCGAAGGCGAATGTCGTCTGCGGAGGCTTCGCATCGAATTGCGTGTGCGGCGCGGACGTCATGCGCGCGCGGGTCTTCACTGCGATCTGTGGCATCTCTTCATTCTCCGGCGCTTGAAGCGGCAGGCGCTCGTTGACGTGCTCGATGATCTGCGTGAGCGTTTCCGCGCCATAGACATCAATGCCTTCAACGAGCGCTGCCTCTCGTTCGTTTTCTTTCGGCACGAATACCGCGGCCTTGCCGATCTTTTTCGCGAATGCGATGAGCGGCAACACGCCGGGCACGCCGCGCAGTGCGCCATCGAGCGCCAGTTCGCCGATGAAGAGATACGGCTCCGGGTCGAAGCGGATCTCGTCCATGGCGCGCAGGTAGCTCAAGGCGATCGCGACATCGAACATCGGCCCCTCCTTTTTGAGATCGGCTGGCGCGAGAGAGACGACCACTTTCTTGGGGCCCTGTTTCGGCGACTCGAAGCCGGCGTGTTTGATCGCGCTCGCGACGCGGTCGCGGCTTTCCTCGACCGCCTTGTCAGGCAGTCCGACGATCGTGAACGATGGCATGCCGCGCGATACATCGACCTCGATCGATACGAGATGCGGCGTGAGGAGTGAGACCTGTGCGCCGTAAACTTTTGCGTAATGCATGATGGTGTCTGGTTAAATGACAAACGCCCGAGAGGCGAAGCCTCTCGGGCGTTTGTCATATAAGTCTATCTTAGAAAGCAGCAGCTAACTCATGTGCGCTTTGCAGGTGCGCGCGGCGGGATTCGCCTCAAGACGATCCTCCTCGATCTCGTGGTCGCCTGCCTCACACTTGCCGTACGAACCGCTCTCGAATTTCGAGAGCGCGTCATTGACCTCACGCAAGCGCAACTCGAGCTCGGCAGTGATCGAAAGGTTCTCTTCGAACTCTTCGAACTTGTCCGCCTTTTCATCCGGCTCGGTCGATGCGGTGTCGGTGTCCTTCGGCTGCGCTTCCCAGTCGCCGGGGCGATCAGGGTTGCGGCGACCGACGGTCTCAAGCTCTTTCTCGATGAGCTTCGATTCATCCTCCAACTTCTGCTTGAAATGATTCAGTTTTTCTTCATTCATATACGTTAAGGATATCGCGCTGGCGCAGGAAGTCCACCCCGTCGGGAGTGGAAAGCTTGTAGCGCCGCACTATTGTTGTGCCGGTACCGCGATCGATGGTGCTTGCGAGAGACGGGAGATGATCTCGCGCAACGTGTATTCGTTGGTGGTGATGACCAGCGTGTTGCGATCGATGAATGTCCAGAGAAGAAGAATATCGCCGGAGCTGTTCTGGATGACGCGCGCATCATGATTCTCGACCACACGGTCAATGAAGGGCGTTGAAAGGAGCTGAGGAGCGGATACCGCTTGAGCGGCAGTACTCCCACTTCCCGCGATGTGTGCGGTCGGCGTTCGGTCGAACAATGGCGAGAGATCGCTTTGCATGGAGGTTTCCCAAGTCAGCATGCCGGCGAACACCTGTTCGTACGAATCGGTCTTGAAGATCAAGAATGGCTGGTTGCCATCGAACACATGTACGCCGAGGACGAAATTCGGCAAGAGAGCGCGCGCCAAGGTGTCCGGCGCTCCAAGCGCAAGCGTGGAGAAGAGCTCCTGAGTCGTCTCCGCTTGCGGTTGTGCGGTCGCAGAAGATGTCGTCGCCTCTGGGGTCACGACAGGGTAGAGCCGCTCGATGAGTCCTAAGGCGAGATGAGTTCCCTCACGGGCGGTCTCAAGCGTCTGCATGAGCGAGTCGCGGGTTGCAAGTGTCGCGATCGGCATAACTTGCGTGTCATCGACATATATATATGAGGCGGGAGCCGTTGCGGTGACCGCGCTTTTTTGAGCGCTGAAAAAGATCGTAGCTATCATGATACCTAAGGCAGCCACCAGAAAGACAACGCCAATGATGATGTATTTGGTCGTTCGAGTCCTTTTCTCCACTGTCTCTTGCGGAGTGAGTGGCGCTTCCTCTCTCCGCCGTGCTTGTGCGGCCGCTATATCAGCGAGTGACACATGCTTGCTGCGCACGGTCTCTTCGATGTCGCTTTTATAGGTATGAAGCGTCATCACGTCGCCAGGGTGATGGGGCGGCTGCGATGTTTGAGTTTCGGGTGCAGTTGAGGGAGCAGTTTCTTCATGCGGAGCGGACTGAACGGCCGCGGTCGCAGCTTCAAGCACTTCTGCGGCGTTCACGCGTTGCGTTGAAATTCGCGATGGCGCGTCTTTTTGCGGAAGAAGGATGTCTTCGAGCGACGGGACTCCGGAAGCGGGCGTCTCTTGCGTATTCGTGTCCTGCGGGGTCGTCGGAGTTTCGTCAGCCATGCTTCTATAGTAAACGAGAAACGGAGAATGAGGAATAAGGATGAAAGCAAAACGAGCGTGAGGCTCCGCCAGCTAGCGGAGCCTCACGCTCGTTTTCTTATCTTCCCCTTCTACCCTTACGCCCTCTTGGGTCCATTGTTCGCTCCCGGCGTGAGTCCTTTGCGCTGTGCAAAGTCCGGGTCGATCGCCTTGATGGAAAGATTGAGTCTGCCCTTCTCGTCGACCTCTTTCACCATGACCTTCACGCGGTCTCCGACCGCAAGCGCGTCGCCGACCTTCTCGATGCGGAACGGCGCGATCTCAGAAACATGCACGAGTCCTTCTGCATCCTTGCCTGCTCCGATGCGGACGAATGCGCCGAAGTCCATCAGTCGTGTTACTTCCCCGTCATAGACTTCGCCCGGCTTGTATTCTTTGACGAGCGCTTCGATCATCTCGCGCGCTTTCTGTGCGCTGCCATTCTTTCCGGTGATGAAGACCGAGCCATCATCCTCGATCGTTATGTCTTCGACGCCAGAATCTTCTTTGATGCCATTGATCGTCTTGCCCCCGCCGCCGATCACGAGACCGATCTGATCAGGACGCACATGGATCGTGATGATCTCGGGTGCGCGCGGCGAAAGGTTCGATCGCGGTGCCGCGATCTCGCGCTCGATCACGTCGAGTATCTGCGTTCGCGCCTTCTTCGCACCAGCGAGCGCTTCAGTGAGTATCGCGACCGGCACGCCGTCGAGTTTGATGTCCATCTGGATCGCGGTGATGCCTGCGCGGGTGCCCGCCACTTTGAAGTCCATGTCGCCGTGGGAGTCCTCCGGTCCTTGGATGTCGGTGAGCACTTTATACTTTCCATCGGTGGCAAATGACGGGGACATCATGAGACCCATCGCGATACCGGCGACCGGTGCGGTGATCGGCACGCCGCCGTCCATGAGTGCGAGCGTCGATGCGCAGACCGAACCCATCGAGGTTGATCCGTTGCTAGCGAAACATTCTGATACGACGCGGATCGTGTATGGGAACTGATCCTTGTTCGGGATGACCGCGGAGAGTGCTTTCTCTGCGAGTGCGCCATGGCCGATTGCGCGGCGATTGATCCCGCCCACGCGGCCGGTCTCGCCAGAGGAATACGGCGGGAAGTTGTAGTGATGAATGAAACGCTTGTGTTCTTCGCCGGCCGTCTCGATCGAATCGATGATCTGCGAATCGCCGGGGCCGCCGAGCGTGAGTGCGGTGAAGACGTGCGTGCCGCCGCGATAGAATATGCCCGAGCCGTGGAGAACCGATGAAACACCGCCTGCCTGTGCGAAGAGCGGGCGCAATTCATCGAACGCTCGGTTGTCTGCGCGCTTGCCGTCTTCGATCGCACCGCGATGGATCTCGCGATCGACCGCGTCGTCGAGCAATCGATCCGCCGCACCCT
>JAKAHS010000044.1 GCA_021814825.1 bacterium
CTTGCCACTGGGCAATGAACTCCTCGACCTCTTTGCGCGGCTTCGCGAATTGCGCGCGCGATGATGCGATGATCTCGTCGACAAATGTCTGAGGTGGCGCGTCGAACGGTTTAAGCGTCGTCGCAGAGAATGGCTTGCTGCCGATGCCGTCGATCATGAGCGTGAGGTAGATCTGTCCCATGCCGAGATTGACCAGATCGGCAGCCTCAAAGTGCGGCTGGAACAATGTCTCGAGCACCTCGGCGTCGAAGGGTCCGACGCGAAACACAATGGTCGAGCCGACGTTGCCGAAGACCGCGTTGCGCACCTCCTCCTCCATCTGCTCCACATACTGGTGCGCGATGATGAGATTGAGTTTGTACTTGCGCGCTTCGGAGAGAATGTCAGCAAAACTCTTGTTGGCGAAGTTCTGGAATTCGTCGACGTAGAAATAGAAATTCGGCAGCTCGGCGAGCCGAGAGGGTGGCACATCGGCGCGGCTCATCGCGGAGAGATAGAGCTTGGTCACGAGGATAGAGCCGAGCAGGCGCGTGTTCACATCGCCCACGCGACCCTTCGAGAGATTGAAGATGAGGATCTTTTTCTCGTCCATCGCGCGGCGCATATCGAACGACGATCTCGGCTGGCCGATGATATTGCGAATGAGCGGATTGTTGGAGAACTGGCCGATCTTGTTCTGGATCGCAGGCGTCGCGTCTTGCGTGTAGCGATCGGAATAGCCGGCGAATTCTTCTGCCCAGAATTTCTTCACGAGCGGATCTTTCACATTGTCCACCACCTTCTGTCGGAAATTCTTGTTGATGAGCATAGTGTTCACATCAAGCAGTGTCGAGTCTGGGTATTCAAGAAGCGCGAGCAAGGCGTTGGAGAGGATGTATTCCATGCGCGCGCTCCATGCATCGACCCAGATCTTCTGGAACGCCGACATGAGGCCGGAGACCACCAGGTGGCGCTTATCATAGCCGACATCTTCCATCACATTGAATGCGATCGGATGCTCCATATCAAACGGCGCGAAGTACACGACATCTTTGAGGCGATGCTCGGGAACGTATTCGAGAAGTTTCTCCGCAGTCGAGCCGTGCGGGTCGATGAAGGCGAGTCCTTCCCCGTTGCGAATGTCCTGTATCGCGAGGTTCTCAAGCAGTGTGGATTTGCCGACACCCGTCTTGCCGATCACATACATGTGGCGCGCGCGATCCTTGCGTTTGATGCCGAACGGCACTTCTTTGCCGCGCGAATTGGTGACGGCAAAATACGTCACCTTGTTTGGATCATCTGCCATACCATAAGTATAGCAGAGCGCGTGGAGCTTTTAGGTTTACGCTGTTAGTTTTTAGAAAAATCGAGGCCATGGATCGCTGCGCCGCTAGACCGCCTCACCCTTCGCGACGACAAGAATATTCTCTGAGCTCTTCTACGGCCAACGATCTGATCTTCTACTGATATTGGATATAGAGCGGCTGCGGCGTAAGCGCGAGCACTTCGGCAGGCGTCAGCATGCGCGTTGAGGGCGGCTTGATGTCGTTCTTGTAGAACAGCTTGAATCCGGTGAACTCGACCGGTTCGGAAGCGATGAACGATCGGTATGTGCCGATCTTTTTCGCCGGCGAGCCCCATCCGTCCATATCCATGACGATCTGCACTTCAGGCAGCGGTCTTATCTGCTCATAGTTGGTGACCATCGCCTCCGTGAATCGATGAATGACGAGGATCTTCGGCGGCAGATCGTTCGCCTTCACGAGACCGGCAAGAAGGCTAGCGGCGTAGTTCACGTCGGAGGCATCGAATGTGCCGATGACGGTGCCCGGCTTCGCGCCCGTCTTCATCGAAAACTCCGGATCGATAGACAACTCGACTTGCGGCAATGCCAGATATTTCTCAAGCAGCGGCAATTCGGCCTGCAAGTCGCTGAGACCGACCTGCACATCAAGAAAGACGAGGCCGTGTACTTGTCCCGCCAAGTCGATCGCTTTTTGGATCTGACTATCCGGCATGCGCAAGCGATATTTGCCATCAGCGCCAGCACTTCCCTGCGCGGTCACCACGATATAATCGAGGGCGGGAATGACCGGCGTCGAGGGATCGGCCGCCTCCCACTGTGCCGACGCATCGCGAAGCCGCTGTAACATTTCGTCTGGCGGATACTGCCCAAGCACGCCCATTTGGGTCGAATAGAAATTGCCATAGTACGCGACGATGCGTGAGAACGGAAGAATCGCTCCGTATTTCGGATAGGCGGTGCTCACCGGCCACGGCGCATGCGGCACCCACACGCTCGCCGCATTATTCGACTGCGCCAATGCGGTCGTGCCGCGAAGCAATTCCGCCACATGCGCCGCGAGCGTCGATGACGCCTCGTTGCGCTCTGCGGTCGTGGACGCCTGTGCGATGAGCCGCTCTCCTGCCGCTTGCACCGCTGCGAGCTGCGCCTCATCGACGCTCGGCGTATTGCTTATCTGAAGGATCTTTTTGTTGTATGCCGCAAGGTCGAGCTTCGGCGCGAGCGGCAGTGTCTGGATCGCATGTGCCACCGTGCTCGAAGAAGCGCTAGCATCCGCCATGATGTCATAGGTGGCTGGCGACAGATCGACGTAACCTACCGCAAATGCGAGAGCAAGAAAAGAAGCGCTGAGTATCGCGACTCCGCGCGGCACCACCCGGACATTCTTAAGCCACGTAGGTCTAGACGGTGTGGCTGTCTTTTTCTTCATAGGCAGTATTCGTACGTTCGCAACGAGAAAGAAAAGGAATACGACCTAGTGCTCTGCGGGCGGTTGATGAATATTTTCGACAAAAGAATCGGCGCCGAGCCGCTCGCCACTCCCGAGCGCACGCGACCGCATAAAGAATCCAATGATGACGAGCGCCAGACCTGCGGCCATGATAAAGAATGTGCGCCACGCCCCTGGGAAGCCCGAAAGAGGCATAAGAAAGACCAGGAGGCCGAGCAAAATGACCGATGTTTCTTTCGACATGAGACTATTCTAGCGTTAATGCGCGCTCTCCACAATCACCACGAATTCGCCGCGTTGTTTGTTGGAATCTGCTATGACGCGCGCCAACACTTCGGTCGCAGAGCCGATGATCGCCTCTTCATGAAGTTTGGTGAGTTCGCGGAAAACGCCAATGCGTCGATCGTCGGGCAACCGCGCCGCGAGCGATTCAAGCGCTTTCACAATCCGATGCGACGATTCATAAAAGACGCTCGCGCGCTCACTCTCCGCGATCTCATTGAAGAGCGACTCGCGGCCTTTCTTAAGCGGCAAGAAACCGTAGAACATGAAGCTCGCGGCGCGAAGTCCAGCGACAGAGATCGCCGCGGCGAGCGCCGACGGGCCGGCGATCGCTTCGATCGTCACTTCATCCGTAAAATGTTCTCGCACGCGCGACACGAGCTCCTGTCCTGGGTCGGACACGCCGGGCGTGCCGGCATCGGAGACGAGCGCGACATGTTTGCCAACTTCTAGCAGCGCGATGATCTTTTCAAAACCCTTCTCGCCGGAGTGAGCGTGAAAGGCGACCGTTGGCGTCTTGATATCGAAATGCATGAGAAGTTTTTTCGTCGTGCGCGTATCTTCGCACGCGATCACATCACATTCACGCAGCACTCGAAGCGCGCGCAGCGTGATGTCCTCAAGATTGCCGATCGGCGTCGCGACCACAGACAACTTTGCCATAATGACCGCATCATAGCACACCTTGATATACTAGGCAGATGACACTCGATGAAGCTCTCACCGGCAAGGACCTGCCCGAAGATATCCGAAAAACGCTCGCCATCATCACCGTGCCCTACGTATCATTTGATGGCACTCATTGCAGCGGCGAACTGGTTGTCCACCATGACTGTGCATCAGACCTCCAAGAAATATTCGCCGAACTCTGCGCACACAACTTCCCTATCGAAAAGATCGTACCCGTGAATGCGTACGGCTGGGACGACAACGCGTCGATGGCAGACAACAACTCCTCTGCATTCAACTATCGATTCATCGCGTGCACCGATCGGCTCTCCAATCATTCCTTCGGTCGCGCGATCGAC
>JAKAHS010000045.1 GCA_021814825.1 bacterium
GGGAAACTCTTGAGGATCTCGTCGTAGGTCACGAAGCCGCGCGAACGGCCGCGCACGAGCAGAGCCTCCGCCTTCTTCTCAAGATCGGATGCTTTCTTTGAAACTTTTGCGGACACTGCCTTTGCCGCTTTTACCTTCGGTGCCGCTGCTTTCTTCTTGGGTGCGATCGCCGCGCGGCGCGCCGCTGCAGCTTTCTTGAACGCTGCCGCTTTCTGTGCCACACCCTTCTTTGCTTTTACTGAAACTTTTTTGGCTGCCTTTTTCTTCGGCGCCGCAATATTCTTCTTTTTTGCATCTGCACCTCGCAGCTTTAGCGAAGTGTGGGAAACTTTTTTGGCCGTCTTTACCGGCTTTTTTGCGACCTTTTTCTTTTTAATTTTTACTGCTGCCATGGGCGAAACTATACCACAAACTCTCAACAAAAACCAGATAGTCGCATTATGGTACAATGCTGTCTATGTTGTATGCGATCGCCATTGCCGCATTCTTATCTACGCTCCTTGGCGGACTCTTTGCACTGCGATTGCGTGATCGCCTGCACCTCATTCTCGGCTTCAGCGCCGGCGCGATCGTCGGCGTAGCCTTCTTCGATCTCTTGCCGGAAGCGATCGACCTCGCGCAGAGTGCGTTCAATGTTTCGACCATACTTACGACGACAGCACTCGGCTTCGCGTCCTACCTCGTACTCGATCGTATGATCTTGCTGCACCGCCACGGCGACCACGACGACGAACACGAGCAGTGCACTGTGCGCGGCACGGTCGGCGCCGGCAGCCTTTCCTTCCACAGTTTTCTCGACGGCGTCGGTATCGGTCTCGCCTTCCATGTATCGGCAGTCGTCGGCGTCATCGTCGCCGTCGCCGTGCTCACGCACGATTTCTCGGACGGCATCAATACGATCAACATGATCACCAAACACGGAGGGGAGCGTTCATGCGCACTGCGATGGCTGCTTATCGACGCACTCGCGCCCATGGCAGGCGTTGTGCTCACCCTCTTTATCACGATCCAGCAAACGCAGCTCGGACTCCTGCTCGCACTCTTCGCCGGTTTTTTCCTCTACATCGGTGCAAGCGACCTCATTCCGGAAAGTCATCATCGACATCCGCAACACTGGACGACCGTTTCGACGCTTATCGGCATCGCAACGCTCTACGTCATCATCCACTTCGCGGGATAAGATCTGCTGTGCCGGCACTAGAGCGGCGCCCACCAAGACACGATCGAGCGCGACCCACTCATTCCACTTTTCGGACGACCGTCCGAAAAGTGGAATAAGTGGGTTTGCAGATGGGGTGAGTGGATAAAGACCCTATACCGATCGCGGCCTTGCCTAGCTATGCTTCTTGCGCGCGAGCTCGGTCAGTTTCTTGTTCAACTCTGAAATGCGCGCGGAGTCGGGCAGATTGACCGCGACGGAGAGCTCCGCGCAAACTTGCGCAATACGTTCATCGATCGTGGCGCGTTCGATCATCGTCAGCAGACTGCGGGCGGAAAATTCGGCATCGAGACCGAGTGCGTCGAATTCAAAGCTCAAACGCTCGCTCTCTCCTGCCAGACGCGCGCTGATGTCCGCGATGCGCGCCGCGTCGAGCACTTCATTGAGCCCCTCGCGCAACTCGGGTGTCACCTGCGGATGGAAAAGAAGCATGCCCGCGGCGCGCTCCAAGGACGGCATCTCGGCGGCAACATTCAACATCGGCTCTCGCTCCGCCTGCTCAGGCGCGGCGGATGGCACATGCGCTGCGCTCTGTGCTTGCTGCCGCACGATGCGCTCCACTTCGAACCGCACTGCGTCGTCAGGCACTCGCAGACGTTCAGCGACCACATGGATGAAATGCGCCTGATCGATCTTGCTTTGCATGGCTCCGATGAGCGGCAGCACCTGCGCCTCGACGAGTTTTTTATACGCGCGCTCATCCTTCGCATGCGGACGTAGCGCTTCCAAGAAAAATTCGATCGCCGGTTTTGCGTCGCGCACCGCGTGCCGCCAGAGCACTGGATCTTGTGCCACCAAGTCGGCAGGGTCCTTCGCACTTCCGGTAATCGTCGGTACCTTCACATCAAAACCATGCGCATACGCCATCGCCGCCGAGCGCAGACCAGCCTTGAGTCCGGCAGCATCGTTGTCGAGCGCGAGCACAAGACGTTTGGACATGCGCCCAAGGATTGCAAGATGATCTTCAGTGAGGGCTGTGCCAGAGACCGCCACCGCAAACGGCAGCCCCGCCTGGTGCGAAAGGATCACATCGAACTGCCCTTCGACAAGCATGGTGCAGTCAGTCTTGCGCATCGACTCTTTCGCGTGGTCGAAACCATAGAGCACGCGAGACTTTTTGAAAAGATCTGTCTCGGGCGAGTTCACATACTTTGCCGCTTCAGTATACAGAGGGGAACCCTCTGTATTTACAGAGGGTTCCCCTCTGTGCGGCATATCTTCGAAATGTCGGCCTGTGAACGCGATGACGCGTCCGCCATTGTCGTTGATCGGAAACATGATTCGACCGCGGAAACGATCGTAGATCTCACCTGCCTTCTTCTCCGAACGCAGCGCCAAGCCTGCATCGACGATCTCATCATCGGCGTATCCGTGCACATGCAAGTGCGCTGAGAGCTCTTCCCATGCCGCAGGCGCGTAACCGATCCGCCACGTCGTGCGTGTCTCATCCGTGACGGCACGTTTGCGGAGATACTCGAGTGCGTCGGGGCGTTTTGCAAGTTCAGCTTCAAAGAATTTCGCTGCTTCCTCGCACACCTCGCGCAATCGTTCATCGTGCTCTTTATGTTCCTGGGTGTACTCAGGGGCATGAGAGAATTTCACCTCAACACCCGCCTTCTCACCGAGCTGCCGCAGTGCCGTTTTGAAATCAACGCCATCCATCTTCTGTACGAACGAAAGGATGTCGCCTTTCTCGCCGCAGCCGAAACACATATACGAGCCGCGCTCAGGCGACACCATGAAGCTTGGCGTGCGCTCTTTGTGGAACGGACAGCAGGCGCGATAATTGCGCCCGGCTTTCTGGAGCTTCACATACTGACCGACCACATCGACGATGTTGAGACGATCTTTGATCTGTTGCACTTGGTCATTGCTCATACGTTATTCATGCGGACTATACGCGGACTTATGCAGAACGTACGCGGAATATGATGTCAGTGTAGCGTCTTTATCGACCTTCCGGCAGGGGTTGACGTTATTGCTTAATAATGTAAGTATGCCAAATAGTAGCTCTCGACAACCGATTCAATAACGGAGGTAACAATGAACGGGCAGCAGGCCAATCGGATGAAACCAGGTACGTATGTCCAGGCAACCCACCGGTTCTTCGGCACCAACATCCCTCAACTGTGTGCGTGCACCGACAGCGACGGATCCCCCGATGGCCGGGAAATACCCGAGGGCGCGATCGGCACCGTCAACGGCTATGTGGCGGACAACCCGGGACTGTTGGATATCAACTTCACCTTCGGAGAGTGCGGCACTGCACGTGTCGCGGCACCGATCGACTGTATCGAACTGCAATAGCGACGGCAGAGCACACGAAGCGCCGGGCAACCCTATGGGGTTCCCGGCGCCATTTCTTTTTGCATCGCATCAGCTTCAGGCGGCGACCTTCAGTGTGTAGTGGCGCCTGCACGCTTCTTCATTGAAGTCGAACACTATGCCGCTGTTGTCTTCTGCTTCGACCTTCGGCGGCCAGTACCACAAAGGGTCGAGAGCGGATATTGCGCGCACTGCCACGACGTGAGTGTTGACCACCGCAAGCAGCGTCATACCGCATGCAACTTCAAGCGAAAACGGATACCACCACATGGCGTGTCTCCTTTCGACGAGCATTGAACAAGACTTACTGTATCTATCGTAACACAAAACATCCCGCGCAAACGAAGTTTGCGCGGGATGTTTGTTTGTAATGTTTAACTATTCTGTGGCC
>JAKAHS010000046.1 GCA_021814825.1 bacterium
CCGCAAGACCGCCAATGCTCGCGTGCGCATCACGCCGGCAAACGCAACCGAAGTGATCATCAATAACAAAAAGCTTGATGCCTATTTCCCAACCCTTACGTTGCGCAATACCGTCTTGGCGCCACTTCAGAACGCCGCAGTAACCACGCCGTTCTCTGTATCCGCACATGTGGTGGGTGGCGGCATCGCAGGACAAGCGACGGCCGTGCGCCATGCGATCTCGCGCGCACTCGTTGAGCACGAAGAAACACTCCGCGGCGAGCTCAAGAAACTCGGTTTCCTCAAGCGCGATCCGCGCGCCAAGGAGCGCCGCAAGTTCGGCCTCAAGAAAGCACGCAAGGCCCCACAGTGGTCGAAGCGATAAAAAAAGAAGCAGCCCACGCTGCTTCTTTTTTACTTCAATAGCAACGACTGTTATGAAGTCCGACCCTGCCTACACTTAAGTCACGCTATGGCCGAACGAGTGAGAGAAAAGAGAACAGGTTTGAGTTTTCTTTTCCGAGCGAGAGATGGCCATATGCTCTGCATATAGCGTAATTTAAGTGTATCTCGCATACGACCATTGAGTTTGATATAGTTTGTGAAAATACATATGGTCAAAAAACATCTGCTCAACCCGATATTCGCCACTATTGTCGTCCTTGCTGCCGTGTTCTGGTGGGGAGGTATGACCGCGCTTATACTCACCGCCGTGCTTGCGATCTTGGAAGTGAGTCTTTCGTTCGACAACGCGATCGTCAATGCCAAAGTACTCGAGCGTATGACGCCACAATGGCAGAAGCGCTTCCTCACCTGGGGCATTCTTCTTGCGGTCGTCGGCGTTCGCTTCATTCTGCCGATCGTCATCGTCAGTATCACGACGCTCACTTCGCCGTTGGCGATTGCGAATCTCGCATTTTCGCAGCCAGCACTGTACGCCGGAATGGTCGCGCATGTGCGTCCAGCCATTGAAGCATTCGGCGGCATGTTCTTGCTTATGGTCGCCCTGCGCTTCTTTTTCGACGAGACCAAGCACATCCATTGGATCTACACGCTGGAGCGCCGCCTTTGCCGGCTTGGCCGCATCGAAGCGATCGAGGCAGCAGTAGCGCTCATTATTCTTCTTGTCATGACCGGCTTTCCTCACACCGACCGACTGGTTGAACTCCTTAGCGGCATGATCGGCATCATCGTGTTCATTCTGATAGATGGCTTTACTGTTTTGTTGGACACGATAACCGGCGTACTGCCGCAAGGAAGCGAAGAAGGTACCGAACGGTTGTCGACCGCCTCCGCCGCATCGCCCATGGCACTCTTCGCGTATCTGGAAATGATCGATGTCGCATTCTCGCTCGACGGCGTGGTGAGCGCCTTCGCGATCACGATCTCCGTGCCGATCATGGTCGCCGGTCTCGGCATCGGCGCATACTTCGTACGATCGCTTACGGTCGCGTTCGCGGAAGGCGGCGTGATCAAAACTTTGCGCTATCTCGAGCACGGCGCCCACTACGCGATCGGCGCGCTCGCGCTCTCGATGCTCGTATCGCTCTCGACCGAAGTGCCGCAGTGGCTCACGGCAAGCATCGGTCTTATCTTCGTCTCGCTCGCATTCTTTTCATCGCGCCGCGCCATGGAGTAAACCGCGTCTTCCGTGGGGTTTGACGGGTGCCTTTTTCTGTATACAATACGCTCTATATGAGTGAGCCTATCGAAGAAGAGATCATTGCGGAAGAGGAAGCTGAAATGGGACCTGCCGCGATCGCTCGATTGCGTGAGAAGCTTGCCACCTGCGTAAAAGAAAAGCAGGAGTATCTGGAGGGATGGCAGCGGTCGCGCGCCGATTTTGCCAACCTCAAGAAAGAGGAGAGTGCCAATCAAACCTACAAAGAAGAGCGCATCAAAGCACAATTCGCTGAAGCGATATTGCCTGCACTCGATGCCGCATGGTTCGCACAAAAAGGAGAGTGGTTCGCAGCGGCACCCGAGCAGTTGCAGACCGGCGTGCGGCATATCAGCTCCGAACTCGGACGCTCGCTTGAAGGATTCGGCATGACCCTGATCACCGGCGTCCCTCCAGATGAGAAGTTGGACTTCGCGAAATTCGAGATCATCAGAGAAGTTTCGACCGATGATGAAAAGAAAGACCAAACCGTAGAAGAAGTGTTCAGACCAGGGCTCGCGATCGGTGATCACGTCATCAGGCCAGCGCAGGTATCCGTTTGTGTATATAAGAAAGCGGGATGACCCTTCAACGTTACGAACTTTATAAACTTTAAGAACTTGACGAACTAAACCTTATGGGAAAAATTCTTGGTATCGATCTGGGAACTACGAACTCTGCTATGGCGGTCATCCAGGGCGGCGAGCCGCGCGTGCTTGAGAACGCGGAGGGTGCGCGCACCACGCCGTCGGTCGTCGCGACCAGCAAGACCGGCGAACGTCTCGTCGGACTCCTCGCGCGCCGCCAAGCCGTTACCAATCCGAAGAACACGGTCTATCAGATCAAGCGCTTCATCGGCCACACGTTCGACGAGCCGGCTGCGCAGAAAGACAAAGCGGTAGTGCCCTACGAGATGCGCAAGGCAACGAACGGCGGTATCGAAGTGGCGATGAACGGCCAGTGGTTCCGACCGGAGGAGATCTCCGCCATGATCCTCGGCAAGCTCAAGGCCGATGCTGAAAAGCGCCTCGGCGAGCCGATCACCGAAGCGGTCATCACGGTGCCCGCGTACTTCAACGACTCTCAGCGCCAAGCGACGCGTGACGCCGGCAAGATCGCGGGACTGGATGTGAAGCGCATCATCAACGAGCCGACCGCAGCGGCGCTCGCCTACGGTTTCGACAAGAAGAAAGATGAGAAGATCGCGGTCTTCGACTTCGGCGGCGGCACCTTCGATATCTCGATCCTCGAAGTGACGGCCGATGTCATCGAAGTGAAGTCGACCGACGGCGATGCACACCTCGGCGGCAAGGACATAGACCAGAAGATCATCAACTGGCTCGCCGACGAATTCCAGAAGGAGAGCGGTATCGATGTGCGCAACGATCCTCTCGCGCGCCAGCGTCTGGACGAAGCGGCGGAGAAAGCCAAGATCGAACTCTCGACTGCGGTCGAAACCGAAGTGAACATTCCGTTCATCACTTCAGACGCATCCGGTCCGCGCCACCTTCTTATTAAGATGACGCGCGCCAAGCTTGAAGAACTCTCCGCGGAATTCATCGATCGCGCGATGGCGATCACCAAGCGCGCAGTTGAAAGCTCGCCGTTCAAAGTCGCTGACATCAACGAGGTCGTGCTCGTCGGTGGTCAGACCCGCATGCCGGCACTCCAGGCAGCGGTCGAACAATTCTTCGGCCGCAAGCCCAACATGAGCGTCAACCCGGACGAAGTGGTGGCGATCGGCGCCGCTATCCAGGGCGGCATCTTGGGAGGCGAAGTGAAGGATGTACTTCTGCTGGATGTCATTCCGCTCTCACTCGGCATCGAGACGATGGGCGGCGTGACCAACAAACTCATCGAGCGCAACACGACGATCCCGACCTCAAAATCGCAGATCTACTCGACCGCCGCCGACAATCAGACCAGCGTCGAGATCCACATCGTGCAGGGCGAACGCGCGATGGCAAGCGACAATAAGTCGCTCGGCAAGTTCATGCTCGACGGCATCCCGCCGGCACCGCGCGGGCTTCCGCAGATCGAAGTCACTTTCGACGTCGACGCCAACGGTATTC
>JAKAHS010000047.1 GCA_021814825.1 bacterium
TCGATTGGTATCGTATCGTCTTCGTTCTGGGCACAACATTGGCGTTTTGCCGTCTTGACCTTCTTGACGGCGACAGCGATAATTACACCAGACGGCAGTGGTATCACCATGTTGATACTGTCGGCACCGCTTACGCTTCTCTATGCGATCGGCTTTCTCGTAAGCAGACGGCTGGAGCGGAAGAGGCAGAGAGGGGCGGCGGGCGAGTGAGTGTTCAGGACATTACTCATTTATATATAGATCATTATGTTTGGCATTGGCGTACCGGAGTTGGTCATCATCGTGCTATTCTTTTTCCTTTTCATGTTCGGCAGCAGCCGCATCGGTGATTTCGCGCGTACACTCGGGCGATTCAGCGGCGAATTTCAAAAAGGACGCCTTGAGATAGAACGCGAGCTGAAGGAAGCGCGCAGTGTTGCAGAGAAAGGCTTTGCGACGACCGAAGAAGACAAGTCCAAGAAGAAGGAGAGCTAGGGTGAGTGAAAGTAGATCATGAGAAGCGCGCATTATATGACAAAGTACTTTGGAAGGTTGCAGCAGTCGATTCGTGATCGGTTCTTTTCCGCGACACCGCACATAGAGATCAATACGCCGCGAAGAACATTCCTGAAGATCCTGCTCGCTGGTTCGGGCGCAATCGTCGCCGCGAAGACACTCGAAGCGTTCGGACTTTTCGATAACGGGATCCTTGCCAGCCGCGAATTCCAAGATTTCACTATCATTGAGACACAGGACCAGCTTTCGGTGAACAACCGCTCGACCGGAGAGCCGATCATGATCTTCGAGAAGAATTAAGAAAGATCGAGAGAAGGCCGGGGCTGCGCAGCAGCCCCGGCCTTCTTGTTTCCGTTCGTCTCTCTCTTGTATACTACGGCTATGTGGAACAACCAGATACTCGCTCCAGAGAGCCAGCTGATGCTTGAACGCGCCGACGAGCTCGCGCGCCAGCTTTATTCGATAAAGAAATATCACGAGGCGGCGGCGGTCTCGGAAGCGGTGATCTTGCTCTCCGGTCGCTCGCACGGCGCGCTCCTCAACGCCGCGCGCTGCTATCTTTCCGCCGGCGACCCCGTGCGCTGCGAAGCGCTGCTCTCCGAAGCGCACGAACACGCTGCGCGCCCGCTCGGCAATCACGAAGACCGGGAGATGATGGTGCTTGCGCTCGGTTGGCAGGGAAGACACAACGAAGCGGAGCAGGTGCTTCA
Source organism: bacterium (assembly GCA_021814825.1). GTDB lineage: Bacteria > Patescibacteriota > Minisyncoccia > Phycocordibacterales > SBAW01 > JAKALC01. The sequence goes on from JAKAHS010000047.1 coordinate 1,206, forward strand.
CGGACTCCCTGAGAATCCGCAGAGGCAATACAACCTAGGCTGGCACTCCATGCGCCGCGGCCACTTCAAGGACGCGCTGCCGCTTCTGGAGAGCGGCCGCCCGATCGGCATCTGGGGCGACAATGATTTCCGTCTGCCGACGCCGCAATGGGACGGCGTCTCTGATCTCGCGGGGAAGACCGTGCTGCTCAATCTGGAGCGCGGCCTCGGCGATCACATCATCCAGGCGCGTCATGCTCGAGATCTCGCCGCGCGCGGCGCCAATGTCATCGTGCGCACGCATCCGTCGCTGGTGATGACGCTCGGGCATGCCGATGGCGCGTCGAGCGCCGTTGCCGCCGGCATGGAGATACCCGAGCACGATCTGTGGATCCCCGGCATGTCGGCGTCTTTCCTTCTTGGTGTTGAGAAGCCGGATGGCGCGCCGTATCTGAAGCCGGTGCCGTGGGCGAAGATGCATTGGGAAGAACGGCTCGGCGAGCATGTGCGCCCGCGCATCGGCATCCGCTGGCAAGGCAATCCCGCCTTTGAACATGAACAGATGCGAACGGTTCCGGCGGCAGAGCTGGCAGAGGCGCTGCGCGGCCTCGGCGATCTCTATTCATTCCAGCGCGACGTCGGCGCGGAGCTGTGCCCGGAAGGAGTGACCGATCTTTCCGAAGAACTCGTGAGCTGGGAAGACACTGTCGCCGCGCTCTCTTTCATGGACGTGATCGTCACGTCATGCACCTCGATCACGCACGCGGCCGCGGCGCAGGGAGTGCCGACGGTCGTCCTGACGCCGGTCGTGTCGTATTATCCCTGGTCCGATGAGACGGTGCTGCCGCGGAGCGATTGGTACGACTCGGTGCTGGTCGCCAAGCAAACGCAAGTAGGAAAGTGGAGCGATGCGATCGAACGCGCGGCCGGATATGCACAAGAGTTTTTGGATGCCAAAGATACAAAAGAAAAAAATGACCAGCGTGAATAATAAAACGCACGTCGACGTGATCCTGCGCACCTGCGATCGGCGCAGCGTGCACATGGGTACGCGCTTTGTCGGAGCATCAAAGAGCGAGATCATCTTGCGCTGTACTCGCTCGCTTATAGAGAGTATGAATGAGTGCGACGCCGATCTTTCGCTGCAGGTGATCGACGATCATTCGTCGCCACAGACCCTCGAAGAACTGCAGAACATCCTTGCGCGCTCGCGCCATCCGGCGAGCCTGGAAGCGCTCGAAGAAACCGGCGCCAACGCTTCGGCGATCCGTGCGAACACGCTCGCGCTCGGCAGCCGCGACCTCGTCTATTTCGTGGAAGACGACTACCTGCATTATCCGGAGGCGTTGTCTGAAATGTGCGATGCCTACGTACTTTTCAAAGAGCGCCTCGGCGGCACGGAGGTCGCGCTGGTTCCGTGTGACGACCCGCTCAATTATCGGCGCATGGAAACGTGTCGCGTCGTGGCGGGGCCGCGTCGGGCGTGGCGCACCAACGTGCACTCGACGAGTACCATGTTCCTCTCCGCACAGACCGTCAAAAAATTCAGGCATATCTTCGAACGCTTCAATAGCAATGCGATGGAGCGCGACCTCGTGACCGAAGAGGAGACCATCAACACGATATGGCGCGAGGGTGGCGTCACGCTCTTCTCACCGATGCCGTCGCTAGCTTTTCATTTACAGGATACGCCGCCGCTTTTTGAGGATTGGCAGGCACTATGGGAGGAGATGAGGGCAGAGGAAGGAGGGAATAGAGGAAGTAAGGAAAAGCTGCAGAAGTCAGACTTCCCCAAGCTTGGGGAAGTCTGACTTCTGCAGCTCCTGCTCTTTTGCAACCTCCGCGGCGTGATAAGATAGAAAGACCATGGTCATCAAGATCTCCAAGAACCGCGTCGACATCGGTCTTGAGCAGCTTCAGAACGCCGAGCTCAAGAACTACTCCTACACCACGGTGACCGCCAACTCCGGCACCGCCTACACCGCCGACCTCTCGCAAGGCAACGCCTTCAACATTACGCTCACCGGCAACTGCACCTTTACGTTCACTAATCCACCAGTCTCAGGCAAAGAAGGAGAGTTCGCCCTCTTTCTCACGCAAGACAACACCGGCAGCCGGCTCGCGACCTGGCCCTCGAGCGTGGTGTGGCCGAGCGCTACCGCGCCGACCCTCTCGACCGCCGGAGGGAACTCTGACCTGCTTCGCTTCTACACCCTCAACGCGGGTACCACTTGGTACGGCCAGCAGGTTGCGGCGAATTTCCCGCCGCCATCCAAAACCCTCTGGACCTGGGGGTACAATCCCTACGGCCAGCTCGGCCTCGGCGACGCCACCAACCGCTCCTCCCCGGTCCAAGTCGGCGCCCTCACCACCTGGTCGAGCGTTGCAGCGGGCTTCTATCATACCACCGCCCTCAAGA
>JAKAHS010000048.1 GCA_021814825.1 bacterium
TTTGTCTTCTTCGGTCTTCTTAAAGGTACCGAGCACGAAATCGATCACCTTCTCCTCACCCGCCGGCTTCTTAAGTTTGCCGGATGGCGTCGATCCTGAAATACCAATGCGTACACGAATAAAATCGCGCGTCTTGAGCGCCTTCTGGATCGATTCAACGCCTTTGTGACCGCCTGAACCGCTTCCCACCGACAACTTCACCACTCCAAGCGGCAGGTCGAGATCGTCATGCAGCACAACAAGCGGCAGATACGGGCGCTTTTTGGTCGGCTTTGCAAAGACAAGCGGCTTCAGCGACGCGCCGGAATTGTTCATCATCGTCTCCGGCAGCACGCACAGCACCTTTTCTCCGTACAACTCCCCCTTCGCCGCAAGCGCGCGCAGCTTCTTGTCTTCCTTCCATTCCACGACCCCGCCTTTCTTCGCCACGGCGCGCAACACGTCGCGCCCCACGTTGTGCCGCGTGCCTTCGTACTCGCTGTCCGGGTTCCCGAGACCAACAATGGTAAACATGTATATAAGATACAAGATACGAGATACAAGACACAAGTGGTTAGAAATTGATCCGTCATTCCGAGCGCTGCGAAACAGCCCGGATAACCTCTGGATTGCCGCACTCACTTCGTTCGCTCGCAATGGCGGACAGGCAGGCACGCTTATTGTTTAATCGTATTTTGTATTTCGTATTTCGTATTTTGACTTGCATTGTTCTCCGGCGCGACTACAATAGTGGCATGCCTGAAGAACGAAAAGAAAATTTTTTCGTTGAACTCCTCAAATTCATTGTTATTGCACTTGTCATCGTGATCCCGATCCGCTTGTGGGTCGCGCAGCCGTTCGTCGTATCCGGCGCATCAATGGAACCGACATTCCACACCGGACAGTATCTCATCATCGACGAGCTCTCCTACCACTTTCATCCGGTTACACGCGGCGACGTGGTCATTTTCCGCTATCCACGCAATCCGTCGGAGTTCTTCATCAAGCGCGTGATCGGCTTGCCGGGCGAGACCGTTCACATCACGAGCGACTCCGTTTCTATCACCAAGCCGGACGGCTCAACCGAAGCGCTCGATGAGTCCTATCTCACCAACCGCGGCAACGGCGCGGACCAAACGGTCGCTCTCGGCCCTGATCAGTACTTCGTGATGGGCGACAATCGCCCCGATTCGTCCGACAGCCGCTTCTGGGGACCGGTACCGGCAAGCGACCTTATCGGCCACGTCGCGCTGCGCCTCCTGCCCTTCTCCGCGATCTCGCTCTGGCCCGGCAGCGTAGACTCCATCACTCCGGTCGCCACTTCATCCTCGTCCACAACTCCTTATTAACTATTTTGAAAACAAGACAGACATGAACCGAACGCCGCAAGAATTCATCGCTCACGCTGGTTCTGTTGCAGGGTATTACGGGTTCAAGCCGCTTCGCGACGTCGATCCGCAAGGGTTCCGGTCGGTCGTCGGCCGCGCATTGCCGACATTCGATCATGCAGTGCGTGTCTGCTCAGGCTCGCCGTCGATGCGCGAGCGCGAACCGGTGCTCGCTTACTTCGCTTCGCCTACTCCAAGTCCAAGCGCCATGCCGGAGGGCTTCAGCGCGCGCGACACTGCGTCATTTGATCTGCATGTGGCGAACGTTCCGCACGCGCTCGGCGACACGATCGTCATCAAGACGACCGTCGCGATCCTTCAGGAATGGGGCGCACCGATCGTGCGCATGCGCATCAATGCATTCGGCGATCGCGACTCGCGCGAACGGCACGCGCGCGAACTCACCGCGTTCGTACGCCGCCGTTTTGCCACGGCGCACGATGATCCTGCGCACGAGGCAGAGCGCCGCGCCATTCTTGAGCAGCCGTCGCACCTCTATCACTCAAAAGCGTGCTTTGCTGAAGACGCGCTTGCGGAGGCGCCGCGCTCGGTGCACTTCCTCTCGGAGCGAAGCCGCGCGCACTTCAAAGAATTGCTCGAGCATCTTGAGAACATTGATGTTCCCTACGAACTCGACGACTCATTGCGCGGCGACGATCGCGAAGCGCGCATCGCCTTCCATATCGACCTCGGCAAAAGCGAGGCAGGCGACGTGGTCCGCGGCGGCATGGGCGGCCGCTTCGACGATCATGTCGCGCGCCTTGTAAACCGACGCGACTACCCGACCGTCCACAGCAGCATCTTCTTTGCCAAACACAAACTGCCGCGCACGGCATTCGTCCAAACAGAGATCACACCGCCGCGATTGTATTTCATCCAGCTCGGCATTCATGCGAAACTCTGCGGACTCGCGGTGGTCGACACTCTGCGCCACGCTCACATCCCGATCGCGCAGTCATTCGATACGACCCGGCTTTCACCGCAGCTGCATGCCGCAGAAAGCGCCGGCGTTCCTCTCGTGCTCATCATGGGCGAGCGCGAAGCGCGCGACCACACGGTGATCGTACGCCACGTATCCAACTCATCGCAAACAGCGGTACCGATCGGAGAACTCTCCAAGTACTTGCGCGGTATAAAGGTGTAGAACAGAAGGCAGGATAAAGTTGGCAGAGGGTAGAAAGAATATAATAATAAAAGAAGAATTCTTGGGTCTATAACACCTCGCTCTGTTATTTTGTCAACTCTATTGCGCCCCGAGCGGCTCCATGCTATTCTTTCCCCATGATAAACGCAGAGGTACAGCGCAACGACGGCGAATCGACCCTTTCGCTTATTCGTCGCTTCAGCAAGCGTGTGCAGGGCACCGGCCTTATCCAGAAGGTCCGCGGCGGCCGCTATCGCTCTCGCGACAAGTCGCGCAACGTTAAGCGCGTCCAGACGCTCAAGGTCATCGCACGACGCGAAGAGGTCAAGGAGCTCATCAAGCTCGGTAAGATGCAGGAGCAGGCTCCACGACAGCGCGGCCGGAAATAAGTACCGAGTTCATAAAGTTATAAAGTTTTTAAAGTAGCTCGCGTGCGGAGCTACTTTTGGTTTCACTTTACGAACTTTATAAACTTTACGAACTTTATAAACTCTGATGTTTTCCCTCGCCAACAAAACTCGCGGTGCGATACCCTCCATTCCCTTTTGGAAAATAAAAGATCACGTTCTTGGCAAAGACTATGATCTTTCGCTCGCACTCCTCCAGCCAGCGCAAGCGCGCAGGGTAACGCGCGAGACCAAGAACAAAGACAAAGCGTCCAATGTGCTCTCCTTCCCTCTTTCAAAAGACTCGGGAGAAATATTTTTGTGTCCGGCGACCGCACGCGCACAAGCGCGCGAATATGGGTACGAGAACGGCGAACTTTTTCTCGCTCACCTCTTTATCCACGGACTTCTCCATTTGAAAGGTTACGCACATAGCGATACAATGGATAACAAAGAAGACCAGATCGCCTCGCAGTTTGGTTTTTAAATACCATCGTATGGCACAATCTAAAGTAGCGGTCGGCATAGACATCGGCACCTATCAAGTGAAGGTGGTCATTGCCAGCCGCAACGAAGATGTCCGCCAGCCGCCACGCATAC
>JAKAHS010000049.1 GCA_021814825.1 bacterium
AGAGCGGTCCTCGTATAAGGCTGCTCATGTCTTGCCCCGCAACTAATTGCAGTGCCATGGCGACCTCCTTTGAGAAGAACTGCTTGGCGGAAGTAAACACCGCGATCGAAAAGTTGTCAACCAAGAACAGGTAGGCACTCTTCTTGCTGGTATGATTCATATATATGGAGACACAACCCGCTACCGTGCCTGCAACACGATCATTACAAACGATCCCCACACTTTCGTTCGAGGACACGCTCACTCACCTCCAGACGAGGCCGTCTGGACTTACCGGAGCGGAGGCGCTGGAGCGCGTGCGACGCTTCGGACAGAATTCCATAAATGGCAGGCACGCGAATCTTCTCACCATCGTGCTGCGACAGATCACGGGCAATCCGCTCATCATCGTCCTGGCGATCGCCACCTTCATCTCGTTTCTGTTCGGTCAGCACATCAGCTCGTATTACATCTTCGGACTCATCGTAGTGAGCGTCGTACTCGGCGTGTGGAATGAATATGGCGCCGAGAAGACGGTCGAGGCTCTTCTGCGAAAGATCTCGCCTACCACGACCGTGCTGCGGAACGACGAGCGCACCGAGATCCCGGTCACGGAAGTGACCATCGGTGATATCGTTCTCCTATCGCGCGGTAGTATCGTCCCTGCCGACCTGCGTCTTATCGAAGCACAAGAGCTCCAGATCAACCAATCGGCACTGACCGGCGAATCAACTCCGGTATACAAAACCGCAGACGCGCTCACGACATCGTCAGACGACATCACTGAACTGGCGAACATTGCATTCATGGGCACGTCGGTCGATGCTGGTCTGGGCCGAGGCGTGGTGGTGCGCATCGGAAAAGACACGGCGTTCGGCAAGATCGCACAGCATGCCATGTATGCCAAACCGCAGACCGAATTCGAAAAAGGCCTCTCGCAGTTCGGCTCCCTCTTGGTGAAGGTCATCCTGATATTCACGGTGGCGATCTTTGTCATCAACGGCGCACTCGGTCACCCTCTGCTTGAATCGCTTCTCTTTGCACTCGCGATCGCGGTCGGCCTTACGCCTGAGCTTCTGCCGGTCATTGTCACGATCTCGCTCTCCCACGGCGCCGGGTTGCTCGCAAAGAAAGGTGTGGTTGCAAAACAACTCATCGCTATCGAGGATCTCGGCAATATGGACGTGCTGTGCACCGACAAGACCGGTACGCTCACGGAAGGTTCGATCGAGCTCGTCGACTTCATCGACAAGCACGGCAAACAAGATCCATCAGTACTGCTCGCGAGCCTTCACTGCAATAATGCGGTCGTCCACCGCCGCATCAGCGGCAGCTCGATCGACACCGCCGTCTGGCATTACGCGCTCAAACATCATATTCATCCCGACCCGCACGCCACCAAACTCCACTCTGAGCCGTTCGATTTCTACAAGAAGGCGATGTTCAGCGTCACGGAAGAGAAAGGAAAAACTATACTCCGCGCAAGCGGCGCGCCAGAATTCGTCCTCGACGCCTGTAAACAGGGGAAAGACATGGAGATGCTCCACAAGCTCTACGCGTCGAAGAGCGCCGATGGACTTCGCGTCATCGCGATCGCCGAAAAACATGTGGCGCACAAAGACACCTACGCCTGGGATGACGCGTCCGGTCTGACATTCGTCGGCTTCCTGACCTTCCTCGACGTGCCGAAGCTCTCCGCGAAAGAAGCGCTCGCCGACTTGCACCGGCTGAACGTCGACGTGAAGATCATAACGGGCGACAATGAGATTGTTACGCAAAAGATCTGCAAAGAGGTAGGCATGGATATCACCGGCATGATGCAAGGCAGCGACATAGAGGCGCTGTCAGATGACGAGCTCGCGAAGCGCGTTAACGGCACGAATGTCTTCACGCGCACCAACCCTGAACAAAAGATGCGCGTCGTGAAAGCGCTGCGCGCGATCGGACACACGGTCGGCTACCTAGGCGACGGCATCAATGATATTCCTTCGCTGCGCAATGCCGACGTCGGTATCTCGGTCAATACCGCAGTCGACGTGGCGAAGGATGCCGCAAGCATCGTACTTCTCTCAAGAGGTCTTGATGTGATAGCCGACGGCATCAGCGAAGGGCGCAAAACATTCGCCAACACTATTAAATATATTCTGATGGGTACCAGTTCGAACTTCGGCAATATGTTTTCCGCCGCCGGTGCGTCGTTCTTCCTCCCCTTCCTTCCGATGACGCCGGTGCAGATCCTCCTCACCAACGGCCTCTACGACCTCTCACAGCTCAGCATTCCGACCGACCGAGTTGATGACGAATCGCTGGTAAAACCGCGGCATTGGGATATCAGCTTCATACGTGACTATATGGTGTTCTTCGGACCAATCAGCTCGCTATACGATTTCCTGACCTTCGGCGTGTTGATCTATTTCATTCACGCACACACTGCCCTGTTCCAGACCGGCTGGTTCATCGAATCAATGGCGACCGAGATCCTGGTCGTCTTCGTGATTCGAACGTCGCGGACTCCGTTCTTCAAGAGCCGTCCGAGCGGATGGCTCGCCGGCACCTGTCTCGGCATCGTTCTCGCTTCCGTCCTTCTGCCGTTCTCACCGTTTGCCGCCAGCCTCGGCTTCATGGCTCCTCCGCCGCTGTACTTCCTCCTTCTCATTGTCTTGGTATCGACCTATCTCATGCTGGTTGAAATACTCAAGACGCACTTCCTCAAGAAACGCTACGTGCTCTAGCAGCACATAGACCGAGTACACGAAAAAACCGCCGGCTGACGCCGGCGGTTTTGTGTGCACTAAGGATCTCGTGAACTAGTGATTCTTCATGTTCTCGCGCATACGCTCAAGCGTACGTGCTGCAGACTCCTGACCGCCAAGGCCGAATGCGAGACCGAAAGCAAGCGAGAGAGCGACCACTACGCCCGTAAAGAGCGTCTGGAGAATACCCGCTGCGATACCGAGCTGCGAGAGCGCCGCGATGATAGCGATCGCCCAGATAGCCCAGCGCGCCACGAGACCGACAAAGCCGGCCGAGACGACGCCTGCCGCGCGCGCGCTGCCGACGACGATATTCTGCATGACTTCAGCGAGCACTGCCGCAACCAAGAGGATGAGGACCGCGACGATCACCTGTGGCAAGTAGAAGAGCACGATCTGGCTGAGGAACATGGTCACCTGCGTGAGACCCATCACCTCAAGTGCGGCGAGGAGGAACACGACAATGACGAACCACTTCACCAGCGCACCGAGGAAAGCACCTGAATCGAGACGGTAACCGGCACGCGTCATGACTTCGTCGACGCCCGCGCTCTTGAGCGCATGATCGACGCGGAGCGCACGGATCACCTGTGCGACGACCTTACCAAGGACGACACCGATCAACCAACCGATGATAAAGATAATGACCGCGAACAAAAAGCTCGGAATGAATGCAACGACCCCGTAGAAGAGGTTCATGAATGACTGCT
>JAKAHS010000050.1 GCA_021814825.1 bacterium
GTTTCTGCTGTTGTTATTGGAGAGGACAAGAAAAGATCCGGGCCTCTTAGCCTGTCATACCAACCTCCGGCATTGGTTCCATCACGAGATCCCGAAACAACCAAATCCGGCGGGAAGCCGACGCCGGTGACGGTTGCCGCGGCGCCAGTTCCAGTTCTAGCGATCGCGTTATACACCTGTGTGCCTAACGTCGGTGGCTTGTTGGGGCGGCGTATGGCGAGGTAGATATAAGTTGTAGAGCTATAGGGTCCTGCTACAGGCGTGAATCCAGTTGGAGAAATATCAAAAGACCGTTGTGCAACTTCAGCAGCAGATGTATTAGCGGAAATTGAGTTATCCCCAGCGCTGGCATTTAAGCCACGCGCATTATCGACGATAAACCAATCCCCTGGAATCCCACTCCCGCTGATAGCTTTGACCATCAAGTATTGTGGTTCCCATCCCAAATTCACCAAACTTCCCGGCCATGATGATGCTGGGGTTATAAAACTCCCACACTGAATGATTCCGGTCGCGGTGGTGTCGTGTGCCCACGCATAGACGATGTAGGTGCCATTCGCAATCGTTCCACCGACTAATGAGAGCGTCGTACCGGAGAGCGTGATAGAGCCGTCCGTCGTTTCTGCGGCTGTGGTGTTCAGATAGGTGAGGTCTCCGGCAGTCTGTGAGCGATGCCATACGTACCAGTTAGAGGTGCTGTCAGTGCGCTTTACAACCGCCATGCCAACCGTACCGAGGGAAGACAGATCAACCGTGGATGTGACACCTCCGCTGACGGTGACAGAGGCGACCTTGAAGAACTTGGCGGCTTGGGCGAAGGACCAGGAGACAAGAGAGCTGCCGTTGTTGTTCGTGTTTTGATTATTAGGAACACCCAAACTGAAACCATTTGTGTTAAACGCTGTCAGATCGTCTCCAGATGGTGACGACGCAAGAGCGGCATTGGTGTTGCTACTGAGATTATGTAGTGCGGTATTTATTGTGTCAGCCAAATAATGTCCGTTATTTTGATCTCTTGACTTGATCCAAACCAACCCGCCTTTTCCACTCAGGTTGATCCCATTCGTTATCGTTTGTGTACTGCCGTTGCCGGTGTAGGTGTAGGCGCTGAATACATCGTCGACGTAGGCAGGACCCGTGAGGTTGGCGGCCGTTTGTTTGCCCAGCCAAGTCGTGCCACCGTTGACCGTCAGAAAAGTGATGATGTCGGTGGCGTTTGCGGTCGTCGTCAGTGTTGGAGCGGTGGCGGATGGCCACTTAAAGCTGGGGGGCCACGTGACGGTGCGACCGCCGGTGGCGTCTTGAGTGAGCAGTGCTAAGAACTCCCCCCCCCTGAGGATGGCGCGTTGGTGAGCGCGAACGTACAATTGCCCGTGAGAGTGATGTTGAAGACGTTGCCTTGGGAGAGATCGAAGGTGTAGGAAGTGCCGGAGTTGGCGGTCATCGTGGTGTAGGAATAGCTCTTGAGTTCAGCATTCTGGAGCTGTTCTCGTCCGAGATCGACGCGGTTCCTTGAAATCTTAACAACCATGGTGATGAAAATTATATCATGACGAACAGGGCCGGGCCTACGCTTGAGAGAACTGCCGGAAGTGCCACCACGCGGCGCCAAGGAGAAGCAGTGTGAGTATCGCGGAGGCAAGGCAGTAGATGCAGATCGCGTGGATGACGAACACCTGCAGATATTCGAAATAGATCGAGTAGCACACGCCGACGGCAGCGTAGAGGAGCGCACCGAGACGGATGCCGCGGCCGCGCGGATCGTACGCAAGAAGGCCTGCGACGCCGATCATGTAGAGATAGAACATGACGCCGAAATATGAGAGCGGCGTGCCGAAGACGTGCGAGTACGCGCTCCGGGCGACCGTGTTGCATCCTTCGAAGATCGCGCATGAGAGCGACGCTCCGGTGTAGCTGGCGTGTGCAAGATAGAACGCATCGGCGATGCCGACGAGCGCGAGCGCGAGCATCAGATACGGTGCGAGCGGTTGTCTTTGTTCCATATGGTCACCACTATATCACTACTTTTTGAAATATTGTCTCTTTTTTAATTTCTCGGGAAGATAGCTGGCATTGTCATACTTGTCATAGCCCTTGCCGTAGTCGAGATCCTTCATCAGTTTCGTCGGCGCATTGCGAAGCTTGAGCGGGATCGGTACGTTGCCCTGCTCTCGAACATCGGCTTGCGCGGCGCGCAGCGCGTCGTAGGCGCTGCGATCCTTCTTGCATCCGGCTAGATATGCCACGCCATGCGCAAGATTGATCGCACACTCCGGATAACCGATCGTTTCGCATGCGCGGAAGACCGCGTTGGCGACCACGAGGGCGGTCGGCTGTGCGAGCCCGACATCTTCGCTGGCGAATACGACCATGCGGCGCGCGATGAAGATCGGATCTTCGCCCGCCTCCACCATGCGCGCCAGATAATACATGGCGGCGTCCGCCTGAGACGCGCGCATACTTTTAATGAACGCCGAGATCGTGTTGTAATGCTCCTCTCCCTTCTTATCATAGCGGATGTGCGATGATTGGATCGTTTCTTTGAGCGTGTCGACCGAGATCGTCTTATAGAGATCGTGCGCCTGTTCAAGTACGCCGAGCGCCTGCCGCGCATCGCCGTTTGCGAGCGCGACGAGAAATTCGCGCGCCGCTTTGGGAACTTTTATCTTCAGCGATTTCGCCGCGCGGTCGACGATGAGCGCCACCTCCTCTTCAGTGAGCTCATTGAGCACGAAGACGCGGCAACGCGAGAGAAGCGCTGGTATGACCTCGAAGCTCGGATTCTCGGTCGTCGCTGCGATGAAGATGATCTGCCCGCTCTCGACGAACGGCAGAAGAAAATCCTGCTGCGCTTTGTTGAAACGATGGATCTCGTCGATAAACAGCACTTTCGGCTTGCCGAACTGCATCGCGCCGCGCGCGCCGACGATCTTCTTGATGTCATCCTTACCCGCTTCGACTGCGGAGAGCTCATGGAATTCCGCGTCGACCGCTTTCGCATACAGGCGCGCGAGCGTGGTCTTGCCGACGCCGGGCGGCCCCCACAAGAGGAACGAGAAGAGGCGCTTCTGATCCATCGCTTCGCGCAAAGGTTTGCCCGCGCCCACGAGGTGTGCCTGCCCGATGAATTCATCGAGTGTTCGCGGACGCATTTTAGATGCCAGTGGTTCCATCCCGGTATTGTACCATCAGTAAAATTTGCGCTTTTTTATATAGTGTTGTATCTTATCGGTTGGCTTGTTCTGTTCGAAACCGAAAAAGAAAAGGAGTTGTTCATGCTGGCTAAAAAGTCATTCATCAGCTGCGAAACGTGCAGCGAGAAGAAAAAATGTACGACGTACCAGGAAGACCAAAACACCACTGCGTTCACCGCGATCTTCGTGTTCGCGCTGGTGGCGGTG
>JAKAHS010000009.1 GCA_021814825.1 bacterium
GGCGCGCGCTCTCGGCCGATAGATAAAAAGACAAAAGGTTCCCACGACACTTTATGCTTGAGATCAATAACATCACCAAGACGTACGGCACCGGAGACACCGCCTTCCAAGCACTGAAGGGCGTGACCTTCTCCGTGCAGGATGGCGAGTTCGTCGCGATCATGGGACCGTCGGGTTCCGGCAAGTCTACCCTCATGCATATTCTCGGCTGTCTCGACACGCCGACCTCCGGATCATACCGGCTCGACGGTCGCGATGTCTCGACCTTCACCGATGACGAGCTCGCGGAGATCCGTAAGGACAAGATCGGCTTCGTCTTTCAGGCGTTCAATCTCCTGCCCCGCACGACCGTGTTGCGCAACGTCATGCTGCCGCTCATTTATGAGGGCGTCGAGGAGCCGGAGCGCACACAGCGCGCCGTTGACGCGCTTCATGCCGCAGGTCTCGATGATATGCACTTCGAACATCGCAGCAATGAACTCTCCGGTGGACAGATCCAGCGCGTTGCGATCGCACGCGCGCTCGTGAACAACCCGTCGCTCATTCTCGCCGATGAACCGACCGGCAACCTCGACACCAAGACCGGCGAGATCGTGCTCGGCACCTTTCAGCGTCTCAATGAAAAACTCGGCCGCACCATCATCCTGATCACCCACGAACCTGACATCGCCGAACATGCGCAGCGCGTGATCCACATCAAAGACGGAAATATTATCGATGACAGAAAAGTGGCGCATCAAGTCCGCCGCAGCGAAACCACATCATGAAGACACAGGACATCCTCAGCGAGACCTATACCGCACTGTCGGCGAATCGCGTTCGCTCCGGCCTCACCATGCTCGGCATCATCATCGGCATCTCGTCGGTGATCGCCATGGTGTCGATCGGCAACGGCGCGCAAGCGGCGATCAACGCCTCGATACAGTCGATCGGTTCGAACTTGATCATCGTCATGCCGGGAGCGCAGCGCGGCCCGGGCTTTACCGTCTCCAGCGGGCGCGGTAGTGCGCAATCACTCACGCTCGCCGACGCCGATGCGATCCGCTCTCAGGTGAGCAACGCGCTTGCGGTGGCGCCCGAGGTGCAGGCGCGCAAACAGATCACCGCGCGCGGAACCAACACGAATACGACCGTCATCGGTACGACGCCCGACTACACCACCGTGCGCGATTTCCAGATCGACGAAGGTTCGTTCATCACCGCTGCCAATGTTTCGAGCATGGCGAAAGTGGCAGTGCTCGGTCCAACGACGCGCGACGATCTCTTCGGCGCGGGCGCTGAGGCGGTCGGACAGAAGATCCGCATCGGCAGCATCGAGTTCACGGTCGTCGGCATCACCAAAGCGAAAGGCGGTTCCGGTTTCACCAATCCGGATGATGCGGTCTATATCCCGATCTCGACCGACCAGATCTTCATCGCCGGCAATCAATACCTCTCCGACATCAGCGTGTCAGCGGCTTCAAGCGACGCGTCCACGCAAGTGCAGAACGATATCACGACGCTTCTGCTCGACCGGCATCATATCACCGACGCCGCCAACGCCGACTTCTCCACCATCAATCAAGCCGACATCATCGCCGCCGCCGGCAGCGTGACGCAGACCTTTACCCTTCTGCTTGCTGCGGTGGCCGGCATCTCGCTCGTCGTCGGCGGCATCGGCATCATGAACATGATGCTCACGACCGTGACGGAACGCACCCGCGAGATCGGTCTGCGCAAAGCGATCGGTGCTACGCGGCGCGACATCAGTTTGCAATTCCTCTCAGAAGCGGTCGCACTTACGCTCATCGGCGGCGGCATCGGCGTTGCGCTCGGTTGGCTGATCTGCTTCCTGCTCACCACCTTCAATATCCTTGCCACGCAGGTCTCGCTCACCTCGATCCTGCTCGCCTTCGGCGTCTCCGCCGCGATCGGCATCATGTTCGGTTATTATCCGGCGAAACACGCCGCTTCCCTTAATCCGATCGAAGCGCTACGATATGAGTAATATGCCGATCATCGAAGTAAAGGATCTGGTCAAAGATTTCGGCGATATTCGCGCGGTCGATGGACTCTCGTTCAGCGTCGAGCCAGGCGAGATCTTCGCGTTCCTGGGACCCAATGGTGCGGGTAAATCCTCCACGATCAAAATGCTCACGACGCTACTCTCGCCGACCAGCGGTGTGCTTTCCGTGAGCGGGTTCGATCCGGTCTCGCAGCAAGACGAGACGCGCCGTTCATTCGGCATCGTCTTTCAAGACCCGTCGCTGGACGACGAACTTACCGCGTGGGAGAATATGGAATTTCACGGCGTGCTTTACGGCGTTGAGAAGGAGCTCCGACGGGCGCGGATCAATGAACTGCTCGACTTCGTCGGTCTTGCCGACCGCCGCAATGATCAGGTCAAAGAATTCTCCGGCGGCATGAAGCGTCGTCTTGAGATCGCGCGCGGCCTCATTCACCATCCGAAGATCCTTTTTCTCGATGAACCGACGCTCGGTCTTGACCCGCAGACTCGTAATCATATTTGGGAGCACCTCTCACGGCTCAATCGCGAGGAAGGCATGACCATTTTCTTTACCACGCACTACATGGAAGAAGCCGACCGCGCTGCGGGGCGTGTTGCGATCATCGACCACGGCCGGATCATCGAGCTCGATACGCCAGCCAGACTCAAAGAGCGTGCGGATCATGCCGCGTCGCTTGAGGACGCATTCCTATTCTTTACCGGTAAAGCGATACGCGATGAAGACGCGGGCGCTGTTGACCGGCTTCGTACTCACGCTGCGCGCTGGAATAGAAGATAACAGAAAACACTATGGCTATTTATATACTGTGGCTCCGCCAGATCAAACGTTACTTCCGCGCGAAGTCGCGCATTATCGGCTCGATCGGCCAGCCGCTTCTCTTTCTTGTCGCGCTCGGTTTCGGTCTGGGGCCGATCTACGCGCAAGCAGGCGGCGGCAACTATATCGAATTCCTCGGTCCGGGCATCATCGCGATGGGCATTCTTTTCACCGCGGTCTTCTCCGGCATCCAGATCATTTGGGATCGGCAATTCGGTTTTCTCAAGGAGACGCTCGTCGCGCCGGTATCGCGCCTTTCGATCATGCTCGGACAGACGCTCGGCGGCGCTACCGTCGCACTGCTTCAAGGCGTTATCGTCTTTTGTCTCACGCTCTTTGTCGGTTTTCGTCCTGACTCACTCGGCATGCTCGGCATTGCATTCGTCTTCGCCGCATTGACGGCGATCCTCTTCACCTCGCTCGGTATCGCGATCGCATCACAGCTTGAAGACATGCAGGGCTTTCAGCTCATCATGAACTTCATCGTGATGCCGCTCTTTTTCCTCTCGGGCGCGCTGTTCCCTCTCAAGAACCTCCCGCCGATCCTCAGTGTCCTCGTGCGCATTGATCCGCTCTCCTATGGCGTCGACGGACTGCGCGGCGCGCTCACCGGTGTCAGCCAGTTCACCATCAGTCTCGATCTCATCGTACTCTCCAGCATCACTCTCATGCTCCTGATCATTGGCAGCTTCCTCTTTTCTAAGGTGGAAGTATAGATCTCCGTCTCGGCACCAAACACCGCACCACCAACGTATACATAGGTATTAGACATCCCTAGAGTCCATAGCTATGCAAAAAACAAATAACACGACAGGGTGGATCATTGGTCTCATCGTGGTCGCTCTCATTTCCTTCTACATCGGCACTATGTCCGGTTCAAAGCCCGCACCTCAGGCAGGCTTCGGCGGTCAGTATGGTGCAGGTCAGAATAGTGGCGCACGCGGCGCGAACCGCGGCGGCATTGGAGGTTTTGTGAGCGGCTCGATCGTCTCGATTGATCAGAACAGCATGACCCTCAACACGCAGAACGGCAGCTCGAAGGTCGTCTTCTTTGCCACGTCGACCGAAGTGATGAAGAGCGCAACCGGCTCGATCTCCAACCTCTCAGCGAACACGAATGTGGTCGTCACCGGCTCCGCGAATGCTGACGGCAGCGTCACCGCGCAGTCGATCCAGATCCGACCCGCTCGACCGCAGCAACCAGCTGGTCGATAGCTCCTTTGTTCACTCTCTAACAAAAGAACCGCCTCTGCAGGCGGTTCTTTTGTTTACAGATCCAGATGCTTCATCGACTCCTCCCACGTCGTGCCGACTTTTTTCCCGGGGTTGAATATGTTAAGCGGGTCGAACATGTGTTTGATATCGCGAAAGAGCTCGGTCATGTCGGGGCCGAACATTTTCTCGACATACGGCGTACGTATCATGCCGTCGTTATGCTCGCCAGTGATCGAACCGTGATACGAAAGCACGAGATCGTACACGCGATGCGAAAGTTCATCGATGATATGGACATCGTCCTTTCGTTTCGGATCCATGAGCGGAATGATATGGAAATTACCGTCGCCGACGTGTCCGGCGATCGTCTCGAACAGATCGTAGTTCTTGAGGATCGCTTGCAGCTTCGGGAGGAATTCCGGAAGCGAGGCAGGCGGCACCACGAAATCGTCGATGAACGGTGCCGTGCGCATGTTGCGCACTTTTTTGCGCAGTAGGTTGAAACTCTCGCGGCGGATGACCCAGTACTTGCGCGCAGCCTGCTCATCTCTCGCCACGCGCACTCTCACATGCGGGCGCATGATATGAATATCGTCTGCGAGTTTTTGTGCGCGCGCCGTTGCTTCTTCTTGCGTATTCGCGCGGAACTCGACCATGAGCACAAGCTTCGGAATGCCGCCCGAGAGAAGCATCCATACCTCGGGTAAGAATGCGACGCCAAGTTTGAAAAGACCCATCTTCATTTGCAGTGCGAATTCGGGGAAATATTTCGCGGCGAGCTTAAAGGTGTTATCGTCGTACGACTCGAAACTATCCGGCTTATACGTAAGCACGTCCGGAATGATCGCGCCGAGATCGCTCAGATCCTTGAGCATGATGATGGTCATGGCGGAATATTTCTCCGGCTGGACAAGACCGAAACGTATCTTCGTGATGATACCGAGCGTACCCTGTGCGCCGCACATGAGACGCGCAAGATCGAGCGAGCGCACGCCGTCGCCGATATCCCACAGCGCATAACCGGATGAGTTCTTCGAGACGGTCG
Organism: bacterium; assembly: GCA_021814825.1. Lineage (GTDB taxonomy): Bacteria > Patescibacteriota > Minisyncoccia > Phycocordibacterales > SBAW01 > JAKALC01. The sequence goes on from JAKAHS010000009.1 coordinate 5,086, forward strand.
GGCGCGCATGTTCGATGACCGGACCGTGGCTCGTGAGCAACTTCGAAACGCGGCGATACAGATCGCCCTCGAATGAGAGTTCCTTCAATTTCGCCACAAGCGCATCGCCTTCGAGCCTCCGAAGTGTGTGCACCTCGCCGTCAGCCAACACGACGTCGATCGACTCGACGTACCGACTGGTCTTGCCGTATTTGAGATTCTTTTCGCCGCCTGAATCGTTAGCGACCATGCCGCCAACGGTATTGATCTCGCGGGAGGCAGTGTAGCTCGGCAGCTCAAGACCATGCGCCTGCGTCGCTTTGTCGAAGTCGCGGAAATACACGCCGGGCTCGACGACCGCAGAATCCTTCCCCACTTCGATGATGCGGTTGAAGTGCGGCGTCATATCGAGCACGATCGAATCAGTGAGCGGTCCGCCCGACATATCGGTGCCGGCTGATCGCGCCGTGAGCGAAACATGCGTTTGAGGATCGGCCGTCTTCTTTGCCGCCGCGAATTTCACGAGCGCACAGATATCCTGCGCATCCTGCGGTGCGACGACCACTTCCGGCTTGACGACAAAAAGACTTGCGTCGCGGCTCGCACGCGTGAGCGTTGCGTCATCGGTCTTGACTTCGCCGCGCACCACGCCTCGCAATTCATCTGCAAGAGACATGCCTTTAGTATAACAAGTATTTTCAGCCGTACTCTACTCCGCCATGAGCAACTTCTCTTCCTGTTCTTGCGTCATCGGCAGATCATGATCGAGTTTCATAAAGAGTGCCGCGAATGCGCCGATGGCAACAAGTATTGAGGCTATCAAAAACACGTCCGAATATGCTGCAACCTGCGCTTTTAGTTCGATAAGCGCGACACCTTGCCGGATCACTTCTGGGTCATGGCTTCGAATGATGCTGTTCTGCGCGATCGAAAGTACGCGTGTTTTTTCTGAATACTGAAGTATTGTTCCGAAGAGCGCGATACCGAATGCTCCTGCAGTGTTACGCACAAGTGCAAGGATCGCCGATGCAATACCGATCTCGCTCTGAGGCACGGCGGCCGCAACAACAGCCGTGCGTTGCGCCATGCCGAAACCCATCGTGAGCGCCATGATCGCAAGCGGTATCGAAAGCTCAAACACGGTCGATTTCGCGTCGATGAACGTGTACAGATAAATAGCAAGGGCAGCGCCAAGCGTGCTCCAGAAAATGACGATATTCGCTCTCACACGGCCGATAAGCGAACCGCCGATCGGCGCCGCGAGCATGAGACCGATCGCCATCGGAATGAAGAGCATGCCGGTCTGCGTTGCGTTGTAACCGAGGAATGTCTGCGCGAAGATCGGGATAAGGAAGATACTCCCCATGAGTCCGACGAACATGATGAAGTTGTTCGCCAGCGCATTCACGAAAAGCGGTATCGTGAAGAATTTCAGATCTATGATCGGCTCGGCATGATCGCGCTCGATCGTATAGAAGATCCATGAAAAGGCCGCGATCGTGCCATAACAAAGCAGACTGTTCACCGAGAGCCAGCCCCAATCCATACCCTTGTCGAGCACCAGCACCATCGCGGAGAGTACGATGCCGAGCGTCGTAGCGCCCCACCAATCGAACACGACGGTCTTCTTTTCGGAGGTCGATTCGTGGATGAACGTGAGCGCCATCGCGAGGCCGATAAGACCGACCGGCAAGTTGATAAGAAAGACGGAGCGCCAGCCGAACATGTCGATCATAGGACCGCCGATGAGCGGACCGAAGACCGACGCGGCCGCGAACGAGCTCGACCAGATACCGAGCGCCTGCGCACGTTCTTTTCCTGCCGGAAAGGTAACGGCAAGGATCGCCATCGCGGTCGGATAGTCGGCCGATGACGCGATCGCTTGGATGATGCGGAACACGATCATCGAACCGAAGTCCCACGCGAACCCGGCGAGCACGGAACCGAAAATGAAAATGGAAAAGCCAAGAACATAGATCTTCTTACGGCCTATCGTGTCGCCGAGCTTTCCCCAGATCGGCACGAAGATCGCGTTGGCAAGGATATACGCGGTCGCGATCCAGCCGGCGGTCGAGACCGTGATACCGAAATCGCTGATCATCTTTGGCAGCGCCAAGTTGACGATGTTCTGATCGATACGGCCAAGAAAAGTGCCGACGATCACGGTCGCCAGCACCCACCATTTGAGTGAAGGATTTTCGTCTGCGTTCGTCATATCATGATCAAGGATAAGGCTTTTATTTTCGGAGGCAGTCTATTCGCGAGGACTCGCTCGGTTGGATGAGATGCGCCGTTCATACACGCGGATCGAAGCGCTCAGAAAATCGATGAAATGCAAGGCGCGGGCGAGGAACGAAGCGAGGCATACTTGAGTGGTATGGCGAGTGAGTACCGGAGCCCGCAACGCAGCAGTTCGCGATTTTCTTAGCGCTTACTGCGTGTAGATCCACATGCGTGCCGACATCCCATTCTTAAGTTCTGGATGCGCCGCGATATCGAACCGCGCTTTAACCGCGAACTGTTTTACTTCGCGCTGATCCGAGATATTGAACACGACACCCGACTCGTTCGACGATGGCGCAACTTCATCGACCACGCCTTGGAACTGTTCGCTGCCAAAAGCGTCGACCGTGAAGACGACCGTATCGCCGACTGCGATCCGTGAAAGCCCCTTGTCTTCATCGACATTGCCGACCACGCGCAGCGCCGAAGGATCGATCATACCGACTACCGCTTCGCCTACGCTGACCTGCGCGCCGATCTTATCCGGCACGCTTACGATAACGCCCGCCACCGTTGTTTTGATCAATTCATTCCCGACGCGCGCCACGGTCTCATCCGCTCTGACCGTATCGCCTTCTTGCACGAATATCTCCTGCAGCGTCCCGCTTCCCTGCGGCGAAAGTTCAATGATCGGCGCCGTGATCGATGCCTTGTCGGTATACACGCGCGAGCCCGATATGATCAGATACGCGATAAGACCGGCACCTGCCGCGATCACGAAAACGACCGCAAGCGTTTGTATCCACACGCGTCGTGAAAATGTTTTCGGAATGGTCGTTGATGAGTCCATAAAATATAGTTACTGTGCGCTATTTCCGAACGCAGCGACGCGATCTCCCTCCGAGATGCCGGAGATGATCTGTGCGTTGCCAGAATCGTCGACCGTGCCGACCACGACCGGCGTCAGCGTGCGCACGCCGCCCCTTATGACGAGCACATACGTCTGCGTGCCTTGCGTGATGATCGCACTCTCTGGAACGACGAGCGCATCATTCGCGCCGCCGATATCGATCGAAAGATTCGCGGTCAGCCCCGCTTTGATGCGCGCATCGGCATCGGTGAATTGAACGGTCACCTTATACGCCGGCACGCCGCTCGTAACCGTGGCCGAGGGATCGATCGCGACGACCGTCGCGCTGAACGTGCTTCCCGGATACGCGTCGAGGCGCACGGTCGCCATCTGCCCCGTCTTTATCTTTGCCATATCGACTTCCGACACCAGTGCTTTGACCTCGAAGTGAGCGTTGGAGTTGAGCGATATGAACGATTGTCCGGCCGCGACCACTTCTCCCACGTTGCCGTCCTGTCGTACGATCGTACCCGCGATCGGCGCGCGAATGACCGAGCGCGCCAGATCGACGTTCGCCGCGTCAAGCGACGCTTGCGCTGCCGCGACCGCAGCCTCTTGTGCCGCGACCTGATCCGACGTAGCACCGGCGACATCGAGCGCCAGATGACCCTCGGCGCTATTGAGCGTCGTGAGCGCTGCAGAAACATTCGCGCGCGCCGCCGCGATATTCGTCTGATATCCGTAGAGGACCGCGCTTGAGATCGTATTCGTCGGGATCGCGGAGGTGAGCGATGCGGCAGCGGCATCAAGCAGCGCGTTCACGTCATTGAGATGGTCACGCGCCGTCTTAGCAGCTGCGATCAGGTCCATGTCGAGCACGTTCGAAAGGCTCGGGAGCGTATCATGCCATGACGAAAGCATCGACTCAGCCGACACGCGCAATGCAAGCGTATTTGTCGTAATCTGTTGGTTGGTCGTCAGGAATGTGAGTGTCGGTTGAACGGTACGCGGATTGTTGATGAACTGATCGGTCTTATTATGAACCGCATCATCGGCAGCGATATAACCGCTCGCGATCGCTTGTTCGACAGCGACTCGCGCCGTTCCGAGCTCTTCCGGCCTTACGCCAGCTTGAAGATCGGCGAGCTTTGCCTGTTGTGCCTGCAGAGCAGCCTGCGCTTCATCACGCGCTGCTACCAGGTCGCCGTTTGAGAGACTTGCGAGTAATTGCCCAGCAGCGACTTGAGAGCCGACTATGACTGGCAATGTGCCGATCATGCCGCCGCGTTGAAATCCAAGGTCGATACTCTCCGTCGCCGAAACCGTACCGGTCGTCTCGACCGCCCCTGTGACCGAGCCGCGCGTCACGACCACGGTCTGCGCGCTCGGCGTGCGCGAGGCATATATAGAGACGAGCAAGATCGCTAGACATGCCAAACCAAAAGCCGACCCGATGACCACGGGCGGCGTCAAGAATGTTTGAGCCTTCGACAGAATACCTTTCATGCTATAGGAAATTTGACAAAATCACTATAGCATAGTATTTCATTTTCCGCAAGGAATACCTGGCGTTTTACGCCAAGCCCGGGAAGAAATCTTTTTTGATACGGTGTCGCGGCACACCCATAGAACGAAGCGTTGCATCCATTGCGGAAACCATGCCATGCGGACCAGAGAGATAAAAGGTACGCTGCGCATGATCCGGTATTCGTTTTTCTATGAAATTACGATCGATAGTGCCTATATATGTATCGCTTGGCGTCGACAGCGACGCCGTCTCCCCCGAAAGCACGTAAGTGGTTTTCATGCCGAAGAGCGCAGCTGCTCGATCGAACACGTCGCGATACGCGATCTCATCGACTTTTTTGTTCGAGTACAACATGACCACATCGCGCGGCTCTCCCGAGTCGATCATATGGCGAGTCATGCTCGCAAACGGCGTTACGCCGATGCCGCCTGCGATAAAGGCAAGTTTTCTCTTCGTGTCGCGCGGCATAACGAAGTCGCCCGAGAGATGCGACGCGGATATCACTCCGCCGATCGGCAGCCTGAAGATCGCTTTCTTGAACGAGCTTGGCGCGTCGTACACTTTCATGCCGAGGCGTATGTACTCATCCTCAGGCGATGACGCGATCGTGAAGTAGCGCCGATTGCCGCGCGAGTCAGGACGTGAATGACCGAGCGTCCACTCGACATATTGTCCCGGCGTGAACGCGAACGCTTCCCTTCTATCGCTTGAGAAGACGAATTCGTACACGCCGTTTGCAAGCTTGTTACGCTCGGCAAGCGTGAGCATGAAGCGCTCCTTCGGGCTCATCAAGAACGAGAAGATGTTGCCGGCGAGAAGCGCAAGCTCCGGCGTGAAGAAGAAGCCGAAAACGTTCACCGCGGGCGCAAGAAGAACGCCAACAAACCCTCCGTAGAGCACGCGCCGCAGCGAGGTTGGCGGCGTCGTAAGCGGCTCCGAGAGCATCGCGAATGCAAAGAAGAACACCGGCGTGTAGAGCAGCGCTTGCACGGATGTGGTCACGGCATCACTCGACGTGAGCGCTATCGCCGCGAAGAGAGCGCCGAAGAAACCGAACATGAGATCGAAACGGCGGATCTTACGGATCACGAGCAAGCCGCCGATCGCGACGAACGGTAAGAGCCAGATGCTGCCGCCTATCCACCATGTTGCTGATTGTCCGATCATGAAAGATGAGAGCGCTACGCCGAAGGCAGCCGGATTGAAGATATGCTTGCGCCGATAAGCAAAGATGAATTTCGACGCCATCGCCCACACAGAAGCAAAGACGAGTCCGCCGATCCCTGCCGCGTCGGTCCACGACACCGGATTCATGATGAGCGCGATGACCAGCGCGGTAATGTAGGGCGACTCGACATTCGCCGGCGCATCAAAGCCCCATGCAAAGATCCAATTCGCGAGCGCCGAGGCCGCGAGGATGAGCGCCGTCGAAAAAAGAAGTTGCAGTGGAGAGAACGCCAATAGTCCGAAGAAACTCAGAGCGAATGCGGCAACGATAAGCAAGGCGGCATAGTAAAGCACTACGCGATACATGGTGATGCGATCAAGCTCGCTGTCGATGGTCTTAAATAGTTGCAACATAGTCATTGAAATGAGAGGTCATGGTTGCGACCCCGTCAGTATCTATCATATACGCTTCGAACCCCGGTAGCGACTCGATGAACGCCGCACCTCGCTTCCCCATCGCGAACGCTGCGGTTGCAAGACGATCTGCTTCGAGGATATCCGGACCGATGACCGTAATGCTCGCAACATCGTGCGCTGCCGCATGAGACGCGCGCGGATCATAGATATGCCCGCCGCGCATGGAGGAGCCAGAAGTGGCGACGCCGCGGCCGCGCGGTACGACGACTTTCACGATCTGCTCGAAATCGAACGGATCGCGGATGCCGATCCGCCATTCTTCCCCTTCAGCACTGCGACCTTCCGTATGGATATCTCCGCCCGCGTCAATAAGAAAATCGCGACAGCCATGAGCGCGCACGATATCTGCCGCTTTTTTGATCGCCCAGCCTTTGGTGATGCCGGAGGGATCGGTGCGTCCATCCGCGCGCACGATGTCGAAGTAGCCGTCCGTCTCTTGTTTTGTCTTTTCTGCAATGGTGAGGATATCCTGAAGCTCCGCACTTGGCACGCCCGCGCCGCGGTTGAATGCGGCGACCTCGCTATCATCGCGGAAGAAGCTGAATCGCCTTTCGACCTCGGTGAAAAATGCGAACACGTCATTGAGCACGCTCACATCATGAGCGCCGACGATATCGACGACGATCGGCATGGTCATGATGACGCGCGTTTCTTTCATGGCGAATTAGTTTTAGTTAAGACCGGCTTTCGTAAGTGCGGATGCGAGAGATTGCACGAACGCTCTGCTGGTGTGCGTCGCACCGGAGACCGCATCGACCTGCGCGCCTTGTGCAGCGATCGCTTCTTGTTTGAGGATCGGCATCGCATAGCCGTTGATCTGCTGCGATGTACTGCGATCGCTTGGGTACTGCAAGAATTGCACATCGGTGAGTTTTCCGCATGAGACGGTCGCCTGCACCTGTACCGTTCCGTAATACGCATCCGCTGCGGCGCCCGCGTAGGTACCACTTGCGCCGCAGCTCTTCATCATTCCTCCGTTCATACCCATACCCATGCCGCTTCCGGTTTGTGCCTGCGTCTGAGTTTGCGTCTGGGTTCTGGTTTGGGTTTTCGCCGGAGCGCTCACGTCTTTCCGGGACACGATAATGACGGAAGAAGATGCGGGTTGCGACACGGGAGGCGGTATCGTACGAGTAGGCAGATTATCTGCAACATACGTCAACGTATTGCCGGCATACTGATAGATCGCGTAGACGATCGACGCGACGATAAGCGAACCCGATATGAAAAATCGCTTCATAATAGTGTATACGCGCTCACGCTGAAATTATTTCATATCGCGCATTTCTTCTTGCATGCCGTATGCATGCACGACGCCTTGTTGATCGACATCACCGGCGACGAACAATTCTTCGCCGACGCGAAGCGCACTCAGGTCGAACCCCGGAGGCGGCATGACCACATGCGAAAGATCGTCAGCGTCCGCGTCCCTATCGTCGTGAACGAGCATGAAGGTTGAGGTCGCGATCGACTGTACCGACCCTCGGAAGACACCTTTGTCTTCATGCTTGGCGCGAACATCTTCATACCAATCACCGAGAAGCGGCAGCGCATGTTCGTCCGCCTGCGAGAGAAGTGTCGCATGAAGCGGCGTTCGATCGAGCACGACACCCGCGAGGGCCGTAAGCGCTACGACACCGCAAAAGAGATAGAGGAGCGGCGTTCGATACGCGAAGCGCAGAGAGCGCAGCGCCCATTCAAGCACTACCGCAAGGATCACCATGATCGCGAGCAGCGTCCACGGAAAGAGCTCCGCGAAGGTTTCGAATCCGCGCACGCCGAATCCGAGCAGCATCTGTTCCCCGCTTTCCCGCAGCGCGAACATGATGCCGCTTGCAAGAAATGCCGCGAGCGCGAGGATCACCAGCGCAAGCAGCAAGACGCCGACGACGCGCAGCGCGAAATACCAGCGCGGCAAAGGAGCGATATCTCCGCGATGGATCTTTTCGAGCACCTGCTGTTGTAGTTCGTTCTTCTCCATAGTGTCATCAAAAATGATCAATGCTTCGGTTGAGCCTCAGAGAGGACCTTCTTGAGCGCTTCGCGTGCGCGGCGCAATCGCACGCCGACCGTCCCGACCGGAATATGCAGCACGTCGGCGATGTCCTGGTATCCGAGCTCCTGCATATAATAGAGGATCACGATCTCGCGGTATCGCGGCGAGAGCGACGCCACGCCGCGCTCGACCATCTGCCGCATTCTTTCTTCTTCGATCACGTCGCGCTCCGGCTCGGGCGACGGAAACGCGACCATCGCATCAAGATCAAGCAGGACGATCGGATCGCGCTCGCGCTCTCTGATAACATCCATGAACGCGTTGTGTGCGATGCGATAGATCCAGGGTGAAAATCGGCGCGTCGTGTCGAAGCTGTTGATGTTGCGATAGACCGCGATGAAGATATCCTGCACCGCATCGTCAACATGTTCGTCTCGTTTAAGGAACTTCCTGCCGTAGCGCACCAACGCTCCTTGATACCGATTCATAAGCGCAGTGAACGCGTCTTCATCTCCTCTCTGCACGAGCGCAGCGAGCGCTTCATCGGTGAGATCGTTTTTGGCTGAGTCTGATTCAGACGGCATATCACCATGATACTACCTCCGCGGCATCTCCTGCATCATGGCGCTCTCGAGCCGCTCCAGTGCGATCACGAACGCACCGCGGCGCAGATCAGTGCCAAGCTCGCCCGCCCGCGCCAGCACCGCACGCGTCTCGCGCGACATGATCTCTTGCAAACGCGCGTTCACGTCCGCCTCGCTCCAGTGCTCGCCTTTGAGGTTCTGTTCCCACTCGAAGGTCGAGACGACCACGCCGCCTGCGTTGGCGAGAATGTCAGGCACGACCGGAATGCCGCGCGCAAAGAGCGCGTCATCCGCCTCCGGCGTCGTCGGACCGTTCGCCAGCTCGAGGATCATGCGCGCATGGATGCGGCCGACATTCTCTCCCGTGATCTGATCCTCAAGCGCTGCGGGGATCAGAACATCGACCGGAAGCTCGAGCAGATCTTCATTGCCGAGGCGCTGTGCATTCGGGAATCCGTCGAGCGTGCCGTGTTCTTGTTTGTATGACTCGACCGCGTCGACATCGAGACCATCCATGTTGACGATGCCGCCATGAGAATCCGACATCGCGACGATGCGCGCACCATGCTGTGCGAAGATCCGCGCCGCGTTGCCGCCCACATTGCCCATTCCCTGTATCGCGACCGTCGGCTCCGCCGGCACGCCAAACGCATCTCTGAGCACGTCGAACACGAACCAGCCGCCGAGACTCGTGGCAAGCGTGCGGCCTTCCGAACCGCCACGATCAAGCGGCTTGCCGGTGAACGTCGCGCCGGTCGTGTCACCGGTGAGTTTCGTATATTCATCGGTCATGATCGCCATGATCGCCGGATTGGTATTCACATCAGGCGCCGGCACATCGAGGCGCGGACCGAGCACTGGATACAATGCCTGCACCCAACCGCGCGACAGCGCTTCCAATTCTCGCGGCGACAGCTTCTTCGGATCGACCGTGATGCCGCCCTTGCCGCCGCCCATCGGAATATTGGCAACCGCGGTCTTGATCGTCATCCACAGCGCGAGCGCACGCACTTCATCTTTGTTGGTGTCTGGATGAAAGCGGATCCCGCCTTTGTATGGACCGCGTGCATGATTGTGCTGCACGCGATAGCCTTCAAATATCTGCGTCGACCCACTGTCCATAACGACCGGTATCGCAACCGAAACCTCGCGCTCCGGAGAGCGCAGCCGCAGGAGTACATCTTCGCGAACCGGCCGAAGCGCTACGGCGCGAGTAAGTTGTAACAGAGCGTCTTCAAATGGGTTGTTCATACTTGTTAGTACGTCACTCCTACTCTTTTATTTCAAAGAGCAGCCGCGCAAGACGGATCGTATCGTAGGTGTAGGCGCCGCCGAGTCGCTTGAAGATCGGAGTGAGCTTCTCATATCCGACCTTTTCCATGGCACTGTGGATCTCTTCGATCCCATCTTCGGTGCCGTCTTTAAGATGCGCAACATCGCGCAGGTTGAGCAACCCTTCGGTGCGCAGATCTTCAAGATGCGTAAGAATAGTTCCGACCGTCTTGTTCTGCTTCTTTGCCGCTTCTTCTATGGTGCCGCCTTCGCGGATGAAGGCAAGTGTTTCAAGACGCGGATGCGCTTTCGGCGCGGCGGTCGGGCGCGCGGGGCTTCGCCCCGCGCGCCCCTTTGCACCCCTCTTCACGCCTCCATCCACAATGCCTCCGCACACCCGAATGAAATTCTC
>JAKAHS010000051.1 GCA_021814825.1 bacterium
ACATTCCGTTCATCACTTCAGACGCATCCGGTCCGCGCCACCTGCTCATCAAGATGACGCGCGCCAAGCTCGAAGAGCTCGCAGCAGAATTCATCGATCGCGCCATGGCGATCACCAAGCGCGCGGTGGAAGCGTCACCCTTCAAAGTTGCTGACATCAACGAAGTCGTGCTGGTGGGCGGTCAGACTCGCATGCCGGCGCTCCAGGCAGCCGTCGAACAATTCTTCGGTCGCAAGCCTAACATGAGCGTCAACCCAGACGAAGTGGTGGCGATCGGTGCTGCTATTCAGGGCGGCATTCTCGGCGGCGAAGTGAAGGACGTACTTCTGCTGGATGTCATACCGCTCTCGCTCGGCATTGAGACGATGGGCGGTGTGACCAACAAGCTCATCGAGCGCAACACGACGATCCCGACCTCAAAGTCGCAGGTCTACTCGACCGCAGCCGACAATCAGACCAGCGTTGAGATCCACATCGTACAGGGTGAGCGCGCGATGGCGAGCGACAATAAGTCGCTTGGCAAATTCATGCTCGACGGCATCCCGCCGGCACCGCGAGGGCTTCCGCAGATCGAGGTCACCTTCGATGTCGATGCCAATGGTATTCTCTCCGTGAAGGCCAAGGATAAGGCGACCGGCAAAGAGCAATCGATCCGCATCGAAGCAAGCTCTGGTCTCTCTGACGTCGACATCGAGCGCATGCAGAAGGACGCCGAGAGCAACGCCGACGCCGACAAAAAGAAAGTCGAGCTCGCCGAAGCGCGCAACCTTCTTGATCAAGCGCTCTATACGGCGCGCAAGACGCTCACCGATAACAAAGACAAGATCCCCGCAGACCTCACGACCGCCATCAATGAAAAGATAACGGCGGCGGAAGGGAAGAAGACGTCCGAGGACGTTGAGGAGATCAAGACCGTCTCTGAAGATCTTTCGAAAGAACTCTCCAAGGTCTACGAGGCGATACAGAAATCGAGTAGCGACCAGCCAGTTGCAGGCGAAAATCCAACGGGCAGCACTGGCGAACAGATGCCGCCTGAGACACCGCAGCAGTAAACAAGGACTCTAAACAAAGCGCACGGCTCCGTGAACTCACGGAGCCGTGCGCTTTTGCATGCTTTTTCCGAGCATGATATCCTTCACGCAGATGTGCGGAATGTTCCCGTCAGTACAATACAAAAGGAGAACTTCATGGAAGCATGGACAAAAAATCTGATCTTGGTAGCCTGGCAGTGCTTCGGATTCGCCACCGGCTTTCTAAACGACGGGCTCATGGCTGGTCTTCTCACCATGACCGCCATAGCGATCGTCGCCTACCTGTCCGCCATCGTAGACGATCACGATTATGTCCAAAATATGTGCGTCGCGGAAGTCTACGCATCGATCTGGGCCGTACTGATCAATGCAAGTAGGTTGACCGGATCGCCGTTTTTGCTGAAAGCGATCCTCCTCGTCATCTTCTCCATCGCTCTCGCGATCGCGCTTGCATACTATGCAGAGAAGGCGGCCGATTCCTATGAAGAGACGATGCCGACCTCCTTGTCATTCACCGAACTCAAATGGCTCATGATGCCGTTTGGTATCGGCGTCGTTGCCGGTGTCGTCCTTGGCATCGTCTATCATCTGCGCAAGAGGGATCGCACCGCAAAAAGTTAAGGCACACATCCTCTGCGCCACGAAGCGGCACCGACCACCGGTGCCGCTTTCTTTTGTCGTATCATGCGGTTGCAAGGTATTGACGTATTTGATTATATATGCTTAACTTTACGCAGTTGTTTTTTGCATAGATCCATTCCCGAAACTTCATCAGCCAAGGAGGTCATCATGAAAGAACCGGTTCTTGAACGGCGCCCGGTGTGGGTGCTCCTCATCATGGCGGCTTTGACGGTCGCAGGACTGCTCGTCGTCGACGTCTATCTTCAGAACCTGGAAGTGGGCTCGGCACTGCAAGCGAAGCAAGCCGTGCCGACCGATTCGACCCAACGGACAAAGAGGCGAGAGCAAGACACGATCCGACTCTGCGACCCGGGATACCCCGGTCCCGGCGGCAAGGACGACTGCGTTACGGCGAAGAAGAAGCTTCTCGCTAACCCACAGTACATCAAGCAAATATGAAAGGCTGTCATGCTCAAACTCATCACGGCACTGATATGCGCGCTGCTCATGGTCGTCGCTTGCAGCAAGACCCATGAGAACGAGCTCGGGAAAAACATTGGCAATCAGATCACGCACAGTAGGAAGTGACGGCTGTCATAGCCATCACATGGCGCAGGGAACCAACCCTGCGCCTTTTCTTTTGCATAGAAGGATACAAAAGAGTATATTGTGCAAATGGCAAAAGATTACTACAGCGTGCTCGGCGTTCCGAAAAGCGCCAGCAAGGAAGAGATAAAAAAGGCATTCCACAAGCTCGCGCACAAATATCATCCCGACAAGAAGGGCGGCGATGCGGAGAAATTCAAAGAGGCGAGCGAGGCATATTCTGTGCTCTCCGACGACAAGAAGCGCGCCGAGTATGACTCGTATGGACAGACCTTCGGCGGGAACGGCGCGGGCGGCTTCGGCGGTTTCAATGGCGCGCAAGGTTTCGACTTCTCGCAATTCCAGGAAGCATTCGGTGGTATGGGATTTGATTTCGGCGATATCTTCGGCGGCGGTCGCCAAGCGCGACGCGGCCGCGACATTTCGATCGACCTCCAGCTCTCATTCAAAGAATCGATCTTCGGCACCGCGCGCGTCGTGCTGCTTCAAAAAGTTTCCGAATGTGAAGCCTGCCACGGTTCGGGTGCCAAGCCCGGGAGCAAACTCAACACGTGTACGACCTGTGGCGGCGCTGGCAAAGTACATCAGACTGTCAATTCATTCTTCGGCGCAGTGACGACCGTTGTGCCATGCGCGACCTGTCGCGGTACCGGCAAGGTACCGGAGGAAAAGTGTGCGACCTGCCACGGCGAAGGCGTGCGGCGCAAGCAGGAAGAGATCAGCATCAACGTGCCCTCTGGCATCGAGAACGGCGAAATGATCCGCATGACGGGCGCAGGCGAAGCGGTCGCAGGCGGCGTCGCAGGCGATCTCTATATTAAGGTGCACGTTGCCACAGACAAGCGATTCATTAAAGACGGTGTCAATCTCATTACCGATCTTTCGGTCAAACTGACCGACGCACTGCTTGGCAAAGAATACTCAGTACCCACGCTCGACGGCGAAGAGAAGATCGACGTGCCCGCAGGCGTCGAACACGGACA
>JAKAHS010000010.1 GCA_021814825.1 bacterium
ACAAACTGATCCCGCGCATCGCGGCTGCGTATGAAAAACTTGCCGGGCAGGCGCGGCACGATGCGGTTCATGTGCGCGTCGCGCGCGAACAGGAAGTCGAGCAAGCGCGCAAGAGCGCAGCGTCGCTTGCGCCGTCGATCGATCCGCATGTCGCGATCGACGAGGATCTGGTTTCCGGTTACACCGTGCAAAGCCGCGACTTCCGCTTCGACGCATCCGGCCGCCGCACGCTGATCGATCTGTATCGCAAACTTATCGCATAACCACTAGTCACACTTTATAAACTTTACGAACTTTATAACTTTATAAACTTTCATGTCCACATTCATCGAACAATTCAGAAAGGAGATAGAGGGTTTCGCGCCGAAGGCAGAGCGCGAGCAGATCGGTATCGTCACGAAGGTGAGCGATGGCGTGGCTGAGATCGAAGGACTCACGGATGCGATCATGTCGGAGCAGGTGCGCTTCGACACGACCGCCGGCAAACCGCTGAAAGATTCGCTCGGCGAAGGCGGCGACGTGTTCGGCGTCGTGCTCAACCTCGAAGAAGAGTCGGTGCGCGTGATCATTCTCGGCGATGCCAGCCGCGTGTCGGAAGGAATGACCGTCGTCTCAACCGGTGAGGTTCTCTCGATACCGGTAGGCGAGGAACTCATCGGCCGCGTCGTGTCGCCGCTTGGCGAGGCACTTGATGGGGCTGGCGCGATCAAAACGAAGCAGCGCGGTCCGATCGAGCGCGAAGCCTATGGCGTCATCGACCGCGAAGGCGTGAACACGCCTCTTCATACCGGCATCAAAGCGATCGACTCGATGATTCCGATCGGCCGCGGTCAGCGCGAGCTCATCATCGGCGACCGCTACACCGGCAAGACCACGATCGCGATCGACACCATTCTCAACCAACTCGCCGAACCGAAAGAGAGCCGTCCGATCTGTATCTACGTGTCGATCGGACAGAAGGAGAGTAAGACCGCGCGCCTCGTCCAGCAGTTGCGAGAGAAGGGCGCGATGGATTACACGATCGTCGTCGACGCAGGAGCATCGGCTCCGGCAGCGCTGCAATACCTCGCACCATTCTCAGGCGCGGCGATCGGAGAATATTTCATGCAAAAAGGCCAGGACGCGCTCATTATCTACGATGATCTCTCCAAGCACGCCGTGGCGTATCGCGAACTCTCGCTTCTCCTGCGCCGTCCGCCGGGCCGCGAAGCGTATCCGGGCGACATTTTCTATCTGCACTCACGCTTGCTTGAGCGCGCGGCGAAGCTCAACAAAGAGCTCGGTAATGGCTCGCTCACCGCGCTGCCGATCATCGAGACACAAGAGGGCGACGTGTCGGCCTACATTCCGACCAACGTGATCTCCATCACCGACGGCCAGATCTTCCTTGAGTCGGAACTCTTCAACAAAGGCATCCGCCCCGCGATTAACGCCGGTCTTTCGGTGTCGCGCGTCGGCTCCTCCGCTCAGACCAAAGCGATGAAGAAAGTCTCCGGCAAGATCCGCCTCGAGCTCGCGCAATTCCGCGACCTCGAAGCGTTCATGCAATTTGCCAGCGACCTCGACGCCGAAACTAAACGCCAGATCGACTCAGGAAGCCGCATGGTCGCGATCCTCAAGCAGCGCAACGGCGCACCGCTTCCATTCGAACGACAGGTCGTTTCGATCTACGCCGCAACCAATGGTTATCTCGCAGGCGTCGCGGTGGAGGAGGTTCCTGCGTTCGAAGAGAGGCTTCTCGCATTCATCGAAGCAGAGCATCCGGAAGTGTTCACCACGATCGCATCAACTCGCGCGCTCGATGATGCAACGGCAGAGAAGTTGAAAACGGCGCTTGGGCAGTATGTAGAGACGCACAATGTAGTAAAAAGTTCATAAAGTTTTTAAAGTTCGTAAAGAGGCGATTTACCCCACACTTTATGAACTTTATAACTTTCTAACTTTACAAACTCACGCATGGCCGGTTTAAAACAAATAAAATCCAAGATCCGCTCGATCGGAAAGACTCGCAAGGTTACCAAAGCGATGGAAGCGGTTTCGGCTGCCAAGATGCGCAAGGCGCAGCAGAAAGCGCTCGCGGGCCGATCGTATGCGCGCGCCGCGATGGCAGTGCTCGCACGCGTCGCCGGCTCGAAGGATCTCGCGCGCCATCCGCTCACGCAAGTCCGCGATGTGGCACGCGCGACTTACATCGTCGTAACCGCCGATCGCGGTCTCGCTGGCGCGCTCAACTCCGCGGTGCTGCGCGCAGTGGAGCGCGACATCGCTGAAGCTGAGCTCTCCAAAGTGCAGGTACGGATCATCGCGGTCGGCCGCAAAGCCAATGACTATTTTGCGCGCCGCGATTACGCGATCGAAGCATATCATCCGCACAATGCCGAGGAAGTTTCGTCGCAGCTCATGCACGACATCGTGAACGAAGCCGCATTCCGATTCGCGGAAGGCGAGTGCGACGTGGTGAAGATCGCGTACCAGCATTTCATCACCACCTTCGAACAGCGCCCGACCGTGCGCACGATCTTCCCGCTGTCGCTCGATGAATTGCGCGAAGTGGTCGACGACATCGTTCCAAAACGCGGACTGTACGCGGACGAGGCGCGGGCCTCTGAGGATGAGTTCTCGTCGGTACCGTACACCGTCGAGCCATCGCGCGCACAGGTCTTCGACGTCGTGCTGCCGAAACTCGCCTCCGTGTTCGTCTACCACGCGCTGCTCGAGAACCAGGCATCCGAACACTCAGCGCGCATGGTGGCAATGAAATCGGCGACCGACAAGGGCGCGGAGCTCCAGCAAGCGCTTACCCTTCAGTTCAACAAAGCGCGCCAAGCCGCGATCACCCGCGAGGTGTCTGAGATTACTGGCGGAATGGAGGCGATGGCAAGTTGAGTTAGAAAGTTCATAAAGTTTGTAAAGTTCATAAAGAAAAAGCATATGAAATTCGATAGATTTGAAGACATAATAGCTTGGCAAAAAGCAGAAACACTTACGCTTAAGATCTACGAAATATTCAGGAGCAATAAAGATTTCGCATTCAGAGATCAGATACAGCGAGCTTCCGTTTCTATTATGAACAACATCGCCGAAGGCTTTGAAAGAAAGGGCAATAAAGAGTTCAAGCAATTCTTGTTTATAGCAAAAGGGTCTTGTGCAGAAACGAGATCAATGCTCTTGATCGCGCCAAAACTTGGATATATTCCTCTCACGAAAGCTGGACCATTACTCGACTTATCGAACGAAATATCGAAGATATTGTCCGGCCTAATAAAAACTTTGTAGATAGTGGAAATTGGTTTAGACTTTATTAACTTTATAAACTTTACGAACTTTATGAACTCACGCGGAGAAATCAAACAGATCATCGGGCCGGTCGTCGACGCATACTTTGAAGGCGAGCATCTGCCGGCATTGCGCAACGCGCTGCATGTGCAGTCTGAAGGGAAGACCATCACGCTCGAGGTGGCGCAGCACATCGGCCTCGGCCGTGTGCGCTGCATCGCACTGCAAGACACTGCCGGTCTTTCGCGCGGCACTGAAGTGACCGACACCGGCGCGCCGGTCTCCGTACCGGTCGGCGAGCAAGCGCTCGGCCGTCTCTTCAACGTGGTCGGCGATCCGATCGACGGCAAGCCAGCGCCCAAGGATGCACCGCGCTCCTCCATTCATCGCGATCCTCCTTCATTCAAAGATCAGAGTACCAAAGCTGAAGTGTTCGAGACCGGCATCAAGTCGATCGACCTTCTCGCACCGTTCATGCGCGGCGGCAAGGTCGGCCTCTTCGGCGGCGCCGGTGTGGGCAAGACCGTGCTCATGCAAGAGCTCATTCACAACGTGGCAAGCGAGCACGGCGGCTACTCGGTGTTCGCAGGCGTAGGCGAGCGCGTGCGTGAAGGCAACGACCTCTATCACGAAATGACGGAGTCCGGCGTCATCAACAAGACCGCATTCGTGTTCGGTCAGATGAACGAAGTCCCGGGCGCCCGCGCTCGCATCGCGCTCTCCGGCCTCACGATGGCGGAATATTTCCGCGACGAAATGGGCAAGGACGTGCTCTTCTTCATGGACAACGTGTTCCGTTTCGTGCAGGCAGGCGCCGAGGTGTCATCGCTGCTCGGCCGCGTGCCGTCGGCGGTGGGTTATCAGCCGACGCTCGCTGAAGAAATGGGCCAGCTCCAGGAGCGCATCACCTCCACCAAGAAAGGTTCGATCACCTCAGTGCAGGCGATCTACGTGCCAGCCGACGACCTCACCGACCCAGCGCCGGCAACGACCTTCTCACACCTCGACTCAACCATCGTGCTCTCGCGCCAGCTTGCGTCGCTCGGCCTCTTCCCGGCGATCGACCCGCTTGAATCAAGCTCCAACGCGCTCGACCCCGACATCGTCGGTGAGGAACATTACCGCGTCGCCAATGAGACCAAGCGCGTACTCCAGCGCTACAAAGATCTTCAAGACATCATCGCGATCCTCGGCATCGAAGAACTCTCCGATGACGATAAGCAACTCGTCTACCGCGCACGCAAGATCCAGCGCTTCCTCTCGCAGCCGGTGCACGTGGCAGAGGTCTTCTCCGGCATTCCGGGCGTGTACGTGCCAGTATCCGAGACCGTCCGCGGCTTCCGCGAGATCCTCGAAGGTCGTCATGACGACAAGCCGGAGGCTGCATTCTACATGAAGGGCACGATCGATTCAGTAACAAGTTCATAAAGTTATAAAGTTCGTAAAGTTGGAAACCATAGATGTGCTCACTTTACGAACTTTAAAAACTTTAAAAACTTTACGAACTCTATTATGCATATAACCATCGCAAAAGTAGACGAGAATCTTTTCGACGGCGAAGCCGCCTATCTTTCCGTGCCGTCGGTGGGAGGCGTCTTGGGTATTCTCCCGAACCACGAACCGTTCATTACGATCCTTAACGAAGGGATCGCGGTCGTGCGCCTGCAAGACGGTTCCGAGCAAGAATTCCGTATTGACGGAGGAGTGCTGGAGGTTCACAAGAACGGAGCTACCGTTATACTGTAGCTGGTATGGGCCATTAGCTCATCTGGTAGAGCGCACCCATGGCATGGGTGAGGTAGCCGGTTCGAGTCCGGCATGGTCCACCGATCATTTCAGTCTACCAACGCAGCGTCCGCACTCATTCTTTTTCTTTCTTGTCAGGTGCGTCAGCATCATCATTATCCTTCCAGATAAAAGGTGCTATATGCAGCACCTCAGACAGGCGATTGAGATACGGAAGATAGGGGAAGGTGATGAACAACAGCATGATTGCTCCGAGCGTGTAGGCAGCGATCTTGTCGCCGTTCGGGTTGTCAACGAGGTCGAAGGTGCTATTGAGCAAACCAAGCGGAGTGAGCCACCACGAACCAGGCGGCAGACCGATAAGGTGTCCGTTCTCGTCTTTCGCCATGCCCCATTGCACGGTCGCAAAACCGAGCGTGTCAGCGCGCCTCTCGAGAACATTCATGTCGTTGAGGAAACGGAGCGAGTAGGTGTAGGGAGCCGGATCTTCATTGTTCAGATATGCTTCATACGCGCCACTCTCTGCCGTCGGCATCAGAGCTGACACCATCACGTCAGAGGTCGTCGCCGCGCCGCCCACCAACGCTTCGTACGGCTTCACCACGAACACCTCTCGCGTATCGAAGGTGTAAGGATCTATGGAATCCAGATACGTTGCAGTGTCGGAAGTGCGGGTGTATTCATCGGCAAGCGTTGATGAGACAAGCGACGGATCAGCTGCGACGACACCCGCTATCGTCGATGGCGGCACGTACGGCGAGTGGAAGAAAAAAGCGAGAACAAGAATGGAGACCGCAAGGACCGCGCCACGCGTCCACATGATGCGATGGTCGGCCGGAACCATCTTGTATTTTATGTCGGCGCGATATGGCTTCGATATGCCGTAGGTATGGACGAGAATATAGTGGAGCACGAACAGGCCGAGGATGGAGAGCGGGATGATGGCGACGTGGATCGCAAAATCCTGCCAATGACTGAGAGGATTGATCCAATAGCCGAGATGCGAGCCATTCCAAAAATCAGCGCCTGAGACCGCACGGAATTGCGACGAGAAATCGCCGCGAAGACCATATCCGAATTCCGTTTGTATGAGCACGAGACAGAAAATGACCGCACCGAACACCCACACCATCCTGCGCGGCGGACGAAAACCGCTCGTCAAAAATCCGACAAGCGCGTGAAGGATCAGAATGGCAATGAATGCCTGCACGCTCCACAAGTGTACGCTTCGGATATAGATGCCGATCGGGTCATACAGCCACCACGATTGCCCCTTGAAGGCGAGAATGGTCCCAGAGATGATGAGAAAGACCAGTGACGTCAGAGCCAAAAAACCGAGACCATAGAAGATCTTATTTCCATATGACGGCAGTCGGTGTATGTATATTTTATCAACGAGCGTTCTGAATGCATTAGTGCGCTCGTCATACTGAGTCGGCTTCTGTTCGTCGGTCATAAGAAAACATTAACATGGCGTCACGAGAGCTGCATCTGCGCCATTGGCGTTTTCTTGTTTTTAACGCACAATGGAACAGCACATGAAGCTACTTATCATTTCTCCAGGTAAAGCGCACGATCACACGGTTGCGGATGGTATCGCGGAATATCAGACGCGTCTTGAGAAGAGATTACCGATCGAATGGGCGTTTCCGAAACCAGATACTAAAGAAACTGAAGCTGCAGCGATACTCAAGCTAATAAAAATTGACGACTTCGTGATCTTGCTCGACGAGAAAGGGAAGGATCTTTCTACGACCGACCTTGCTGGCCTGCTCGATGCTCAGACGCAGTCAGGGGTCAAACGTCTCGTCTTCGTGATCGGCGGCGCATTCGGTGTCGATGATCTCGTGAAGGAACGCGCCGATCTCACGTTCAAACTTTCTTCGCTCATTTTCCCGCACATGCTCGTACGACTCATTCTCGTCGAGCAACTATATCGTGCGGTCACCATAATCGATGGCGGAAAATATCACCACAGATAACATCTGAGTCTGGTTTGCCGGTTTGTTTGCCCTTTAGTGGTATTCCTCGTCACCAGATCTATTCTAATGTTCTTAAGAACATTAGAATAGATCTGGTGACAAAACATCGCTCCGTCTTCTCAAGCTAAAATCCTCCCGCAAGGGAGGATTTTAACGCTTGTGGACCCGAGGGAAGTCGAATCCCTGACCTCTGCAATGCGAATGCAGCGCTCTACCAGCTGAGCTACGGGCCCGTAACAATCTCCAACACCGTGTCGGGGAGCCGAGAATCGAACTCGGGTCTCACGCACCCGAAGCGTGTATAATACCACTATACGACACCCCGACACGACGTTTGAGAAACTCTGCGCCTGTATTCTTTTGTAAATTACTCCGTTGAGCCTGTGGCACAACGTGTGCACCCTATAGGACTCGGTCAAGAACATTTTTGCTCGCCGGTCGCTCGCAAAAATTTCTCGGCCCTGATCTTGCGACCCCGTCTGCTGACGTGGTACCCGCAAGATCTTTCGAGTCCTATAGGTCGCCACACAATCATAGTCGTAAACACTGCGTATTTACTCCTTGATTGTGTGCACCCTATAGGACTCGAACCTATGACCCCACCCGTGTGAAGGGTGTGCTCTACCAACTGAGCTAAGGGTGCGTCTCGACATCATATCAAAAGATAGGAAAAAGTGAATGCTGCCGAGTATCGCTCTCCACACAGCACCTCAACAAGCGTGGAACCGATGCGCTATACTATTAGCATGTCTATCAGCGATCTCGTTGGACTCATTTTTTATATTGCTCAGAATTTCGGCGTCGCGCTCGGTGTCGGTGGCGCGACCGTCAGCCTTATCCTCGCCGCGCGCAACCGTCCGTACAATGCGGAGGCAAGCAGCATCGCGGGTGGCATCGAGCGCGCTGGCCTGTGGTTCATTGTCGTCTCCGGTATCTTCATTACGCTTGCGCATGCTATCGCCGGTGAGACCGCACTCGTGACAGCACCGGCGTATGTATTCAAATGGGTGGTCATCCTCTTCATCTTCCTGCTCAACATCACCGCATCGGTCACACGCACGAAGGATGAGCCGCATGCCCCGATCACCGGCATCGTGACCGCCACTTGGTACGCGCTCTTCGTTCTTCACACGACTGTGCCGCCGCTCTCGCTCGGACAACTCCTCACAAGCTACATCCTATGGGTGATCGTCTTCTTCGCAGGTTTTGTGTTTTTCACCAAACAAGGCGACGTACTGAAACCGCCAGCGACACCGAACACGCCACAAGCGAACTAAGCGCTGCAGAAAAGAAGATAGCGAAAAGAAAATCCCCGCACCGGAGGGCGCAGGGTTGGCGGTAGCCGATCAACGATGACGGGTTCTGGGATGCTGGGATCCTGGCGGTTCGTACTTAAGGAACTCCCAAACGATACGGTCGTCGACATATTCGATCTTGTGCTGCCAGAGCAAACCACAGAGTGCACCGACAAGCTGTACCAGATCGAATATCGCTCGTTCAAGATCCTCACCGACGACTGTCTGGTCGAACAGGTGTGGTACGCTCATTGACCGATCGATCTCACCGCTTGCTCGATGAACGAATACGACTGTCTTGTCGGCACGCTCGACGCCGATCGACCGCAGTGTGCCATCGCCAGCGAGCGTGAAGATCAGCCGGTCG
Organism: bacterium; assembly: GCA_021814825.1. Lineage (GTDB taxonomy): Bacteria > Patescibacteriota > Minisyncoccia > Phycocordibacterales > SBAW01 > JAKALC01. Next base: position 8,667 of record JAKAHS010000010.1, read on the forward strand.
CCGTTTGTTAGTCGAACCAGTGGACCGTCGATCGCAGACATTGCAAGCGAGTAGCCGGGGAACATGTTATTACCCATCTCAAACCCTCCAGTGTGAGTGCGTGGGAAACTGCACGATAAACTCTTGAGTCATTAGACACCCGCGTACGCATTCGGTCAAACGACGATTCAACCTGTACAGATATTGATTTTTCTGCGATAATGCTGCCCATGCTCAGCATCGGCATCGTGGGTCTTCCAAACGTCGGTAAGTCGACGCTTTTTAATGCCCTCACCAAGAAGAGTGTTCCGGCGGAAAATTTTCCGTTCTGCACCATCGACCCGTCAGTCGGCGTCGTTGCCGTGCCTGACGCGCGACTCGACGCGCTCGCCGAGTTCTCGCACTCTGCCAAAAAAGTGCCCGCTGCGGTCGAGTTCGTCGACATAGCCGGTCTCGTGAAGGGCGCATCGGAAGGCGAAGGCCTCGGCAATCAATTCCTTTCGCACATCCGCGAGACCGATGCGATCGCGCAGGTCGTACGCATTTTTGATAACACCAACATCATCCACGTCGAGGGCGATTGCGATCCGCTGCGCGACATCGAGATGATCAATCTCGAGCTCATCCTTGCCGATATGCAAACGGTAGAGAAACGCCTCGGCACGCTTGAGCGCGATGTGCGCGCGGGGAAGAAAGAAGCGATCGCCGAACAGGCGGCGGCAGAGAAGATCAATAAGATACTTGAAGCAGGTGGTCTCGCACGCACCGCCGACCTTTCGGACGAGGAGACGATAGCGGCGCGTGCACTGCATCTTCTCACCATGAAGCCGATGCTCTTCGTGCTCAACCGCGAAGCGGGCGGCCACAACCTCGACGAGATGCAGAAAGACGAGCGCTGGATCAAACTCATGGAATTCTTTGAGCAGACCGGTATGAAGTACGTCACCGTCGACGCCAACATCGAGAACGAACTGAAAGAATTGCATCAGGATGACAAGGAGGAATTCCGCCGCGAATACGGCGTGTTCGATGACGGCGTGAACGATCTCATCCGCGCCGGCTATGATCTGCTCGGTCTCATCTCGTTCTTCACGACCGGTGAGGACGAAACGCGCGGCTGGACGATCAAGCGGGGAAGTACGGCGCCCGAGGCAGGCGCCGCGATCCATACCGACTTCCGTGACAAATTCATCCGCGCCGAAGTCATCGCAACACAGACGCTTCTCGAAGCCGGCTCATACGCCGAGGCGCGCAAGCAAGGCAAGGTCCGCACTGAAGGCAAAGAATACATCGTCCAGGATGGCGATGTCATAGAGTTCTTGCATAGTTAGTCACCATACTTGCGTTGCGACGGAGAATTGTGGTATCGTCCCACTAGACCATTCCGACAACCGTGTGGAGGGAGTGCAACGGGCAGCAATGTCCGCCTCGTCGTAGGTAACTCCGAGGAAAGTAATGCCTCTCCGGACGGCCCCACCCACACACGCCCGAACCGCCGGAGAGGCACCCACACCCCGCTACCACAGCGGGCTTTTCTTTGCTTTCATAAGGCTTATCTCTAAACTGGTGGACATCCGATGTCCACCAGTTTAACCGTCAGCTTTTAGCGGATTACCTAACACCTACAACCTATTAGCTAAAACCTGTGATGCTATACTTACATCATGCGGACAACTCCAAAAGATTTCTTCGTGTGGGTCGGTGCGATGATCGCATTATATGTAAGCGTGTTCTCGCTCGTCTCGCTCCTGTTCCAGTACATCGATTATTCATTCCCCGATGCGCTCACCTACATCGAGCCATACTCAAGCGGCATGCGCAGCGATATGGCGTCGCTCATTATTCTGTTCCCGCTCTTCTTGCTCTTGATGCATCTCATCCGCGCCGATATCAGACGTATACCGGAGAAGCGCGACCTGTGGGTGCGGCGATGGGCGGTGATGTTCACGATCTTCGTGGCGGGTGCCACCGTCGCAGTTGAGCTCACCAGACTCGTGAATAATTTTCTCGGCGGAGAACTCACGATACCGTTCCTTCTTAAGACCGCGATCATACTCCTCATCGCCATCGGCGGTCTGCTGCATTTCATCGCCGATATCCGCGGATACTGGGACACGCACGCACCACAGCTGCGCGCTGTGGTGATCAGCACTGTCGTGCTCGTCCTCGCCACGCTCGCGGCCGGATTCATCATCATGGGATCACCCGCGCAAGTGCGTCTGTATCGCTTCGACGATCAGAAGGTCTCGGACCTACAGGAGATGCAGTGGCAGGTACAGAATTATCTCGACCAGAAGGGAAGCATGCCGCAGACCACAAGCGATCTCAATGATCCGATGCTCGGCTACATCGTGCCGACGGATCCGCAGACGAATGCTCCGTACGAATATCAGAAGACGGGGGATCTTTCATTCAAACTCTGCGCGACCTTCAACGCGGAGACCTGGGGCGACGGCGCGAACAAGGCGCTCTCCGTACCCGTCGGTCCATACGGGCCGATATCGACTGCCAACCAGAATTGGTATCACACAGCAGGGCACGTCTGCTTCAACCGGGTAGCGACACAGCAGAAGACGGGGAAGTAGAGGTGAGACATAATAGGTCATACAAGCACCGCGGCCCCGTGAGCTCACGGGGCCGCGGTGCGTTTGTGCAGTTTCTCCGCTTGTAGTAGTGTTACCGCCAGACGTACCCGACAAAGGAGCCTGACGTGACACAACCAACCCTGTATCTTGCAGCACGCCTCTTCAACGCCGCTGAACGCCTGCACAACGCCACGCTTGCAAAGTATCTGCGGGACCTCGGATATGCAGTCATCACGCCTCAAGTGGAAGCGCTGCGGTTCTTCCGCGGCGGCAGATTCGAGACGAATGCGATCGCCAAAGATTGCAGGCGATCCTGCACCGATTCCAATGTTCTCGTCGTCTGCAATATCGATGGTCCGGACGCCGACAGCGGCTCCGCAATCGAGTTCCAGATCGGACTCGACGCGAACGGTAGGGCGATCGTCTACAGGACTGATTTTCGCACTGACACAGGGCGCGAGGTCGGCTACAACGCCATGTTCAGACAGGAGAGCGTTGAGTTCGTCTTTCATCCCTGCACCGTCGCGATGCTTGAAGGCTTCGACGCCTACTATCAGTCGCTGGCACAGAAGATCCACGAGGCCGTGCAGCGACACTGCACGTAAACGACGAACGACGACAAGAACCGCGTGGCCATGCTGCGCGGTTTTTTCTTTTTAATTCTTCTTGTCGAGTTTGTAGCGCTGATACGCGATCACGGCCCATGCCACGCCGCACGAAAAAGAACTCAGCGTACTGTTCCACAGCGGGATGGTCGCAAAAGTACCGCTAAGCACAACCATCATGACCGCCGTGAGAAGAGAGGACGAAACCGGCGGTTTGTGAGTTGCATGTTTGATCGTCGGAATAAGCGCCAACAGGAACACCCACTGAACGAACGCGACGACATAGTCTTGCCACATGTAAAAAGTATATACGTCATGATAAGAACCTGTCTAGAATCTCACCGCGAAATTAACAATGCCTACCATCGCTTGCCGTCCAAAGCCATGAAATTTCAGCTGCAAAACTTCGCTTCGACACTCGCCATATGGCAATATGAATCGGTCTCCAGCTTGTTTTTCGCTTGAAATTTCATGGCTTTGATCAGGCATGAGATTCTAGACAGGTTCTAAGATTATGCTATCGTGTTTGAATATGGACCGCTCCGATCATTATGACCATAAGCAGATCGAACCCAAGTGGCAGAAGAAGTGGGAAGAAGGCGGTATCTATCGTGCCGATCCAAAAAGCGGCAAACCGAAGAGTTACGTGCTCGACATGTTCCCGTACCCATCCGGCGAAGGTCTCCACGTCGGCCACCCAAAAGGATACATCGCGACCGACGTCTATGCGCGCTACAAGCGCATGACCGGACATGAGGTTCTACATCCGATGGGATGGGACGCATTCGGTCTTCCAGCCGAGAACTATGCGATCAAGAACAAGGTTCACCCGCGCATCGCAGTAGAGAAGAATGTCGCGCGCTTCAAGGATCAGCTCCACCACATCGGCTTCGACTACGACTGGAGCCGCGAGATCAATACGACCGACCCTGCGTACTACAAATGGACGCAGTGGATCTTTTTGCAACTCTACAAGAAAGGGCTCGCATTCCGCTCCGATGAACCGATCAATTGGTGCCCGTCATGCAAGACCGGCCTCGCCAACGAGGACCTCGAGGGTGGCGTGTGCGAGCGATGCGGCACGCCGGTGGAGCAGAAAAAGCTCCCGCAGTGGGTGTTGCGCATCACCGACTACGCCGATCGTCTCCTCGAAGATCTTTCGCTGCTGCCGAAGTGGCCGGAGCATATCAAAGAAAGCCAGCGCAACTGGATAGGACGATCAGAAGGAGCGGAGATCAGGTTCCAAATCTACGGAGATGTTCCGGGCATAGTCATGAACGCCGCGGGCGTGACGGTATTCACAACTAGACCGGACACTCTTTTTGGAGCGACGTATCTTGTCCTTGCGCCGGAACATCCAGAGCTGCAAAAAATTCAACCGTGGATTTCAAACTGGAATGATGTCCTTGATTATCTAGAGAAAGTAAAGACGAAGTCGGAGATCGAACGCTCTGCGGAAGGAAAGGAGAAGACCGGCGTCGAACTGAAGGGCGTCCGTGCGATCAATCCAGCCAACCAAGAAGAGCTGCCGATCTTCGTCGCTGACTACGTGCTCGGCAGCTATGGCACTGGAGCGATCATGGCGGTGCCGGCGCACGATGAGCGCGACCATGCATTCGCCGTGAAGTTCGGGCTGCCGATCAAGCAAGTGGTACGTCCGGTGTTCGGCATTGAGAACAAGCGCCCCGATGCTGTACATCGCGAGACGGTCAACGCGATCGTGCGTAACAAAAAAGGTGAGATTCTGCTCATCCACTGGAAGAACCTCCCATGGATAACCGGCGTGATCGGCGGGATTGAAGAAGGAGAGACGCCCGAGGAAGCGGCGGCGCGCGAAGTACTCGAAGAGACCGGCTACAAAGCGAGAGCGGTATACACATCGCCGATCACGATCGAGGCGCACTATTTCTCCCCGCATAAAAATGCGTGGAGCTCGCGCATCAATCATCCGATCCTCCTTGAGCTCGAAGACGAGACACCGGTCGAAGTGGCTGCTTCAGAAAAGGATCTGCACTCAGTCGTATGGGTTTCTCAAGAAGAAGCGTTGCGCACGGTCACGTTCGACAACAACACGCTTGCGCTCAACCTCGTGCTCGGCATCGCACCAGCATATGCCGCCAAACTTGGCAGCGAGCGCTCTGAGCTCGTCAACTCCGGCGAGTTCTCCGGCATGGAGAGTGGGGAGGCAAAACAAAAGATCACCGAGCGTGTGGGCGGGAAGACGGTCACGCGCTATAAACTGCGCGACTGGGTATTCTCGCGCCAGCGCTACTGGGGCGAGCCGATCCCACTGATCCATTGCGAGAAGTGCGGCGTCGTGCCCGTGCCGGAGAATGAACTGCCGGTGCTCTTGCCCGAAGTCGAATCATACGAACCATCAGGCACCGGCGAATCGCCGCTTGCAACTATTTCAGAGTGGGTGAACACGACATGTCCCGTGTGCGGCGGACCGGCAAAGCGCGAGACCAACACGATGCCGCAATGGGCAGGCTCATCATGGTACTACCTGCGCTATATGGATCCGCAGAACGATGCCGCACTGGTGGCGCCGGAGAAAGAGAAATATTGGGCGCCGGTTGATCTATATGTCGGCGGCGCAGAACATGCAACACGTCATCTTATCTATGCGCGCTTCTGGCATAAATTCCTCTATGACATCGGCGTCGTGAGCACGAAAGAACCATTCATGGAACTTCATTCCGTCGGACTCATCCTTGCCGAAGACGGACGCAAAATGAGCAAGCGCTACGGCAATGTGGTCAATCCGGACGATATCGTGGAGCGCTTCGGCGCCGACTCGTTGCGCGTCTACGAGATGTTCATGGGGCCGTTCGACAATGCGATCGCATGGTCGACTGACGG
>JAKAHS010000052.1 GCA_021814825.1 bacterium
CTGCTTGGACTTCAGGAAGATCTCGCCGCACGGATTGAGACCGCTCGTCCAGTAATCTTTCTTGAAGATCGGCCAGCGACGAGCCGGGAGCTGGCGCTTGAGTGAACCACGATTGAAGATGCCGCGCTCACCCGAACCGCTTTTGACGAGATTGAACCATTCGTCGATGAATTGCTCCATCGTCGGCTTCTCGTTGTAGACGGCGGAGTTGTTCGCCATGGAGCGCTGCGGATTGTTCAGCCAGAACTGGCCGTTCTTCGCATTGCGCATCTCCACATCGTCGAGGTCTGAGAGGGAAATGAGGGCGCTGCGGCGCACGCCGCCGGCGACCACGATCTCGCCGATCTTGCAGACGATATCGTGCACGTCGAGCGTGGTGAGATGGCGGCCCTGGCGCGCGAGCATGCGCTCGCGGGTGAACTCAAGCAAGGCGCGCAGCGGATCGGGACCGCTCGCGCGTCCGCCCATGGTCTTAAGGCGCGCGCCGCGCGGACGGATCTTGCTGAAATCGAACTCGACATCGCTGCCGGAGGACCAGGTCTTCATGCCATAGGAGAGCGAGTCCGCCCAGCCTTCCTTGCTGTCGATGATCGTGTGTGTCGGCTGTTTGCTTCCATCTTGGCGGGCGATGATCGGGAGCTGTTCGACATTCTGGCGCTCGACCGAATATCCGATGCCGGTGCCGCACATCGACACATACATGATCTCTGCGAAATCCTGCCAGCACTGCGGTGCGATGAATGCGCAGTTGTAGATGGCGACGTTGGTCGCGCGTGCCGGATCGCCGGAGCTCCAAAGTGCGCGCATCGAACCCATCGCTTTCATGCCGAGCATGTACTCGCGCACCTCTGCATATTCCGCTTCGGTGAGCTTGTTGCCGAGGTTCTCTCGCATGAATGCGATATATCGATCGATCGCTTCGACCCACGTCTCACGTCGGCCCTTCTCTGGGATCCAGCGCGCGTAGGTGCTGTAGAAGATGTACTCAGAAAGCTGGTTCTGGAAATATTTTTTGCTCTCATGAACGAGCGAGCGCACTTCATCAGAGACCTTCGTTCCTTCCTCTTTGCGCAACTTGGCATGTTCCTGTCGATACAAGATGTACGCTTTGGCGGTGGCAGGGAAGTCTTGGCGCATGAGCTCCGCTTCGACGAGGTCCTGTATGCTTTCAACGGTCGGCGTGAAGTCCTTTTCTGCGCTCTTGCGCTCAAGAAGATGTTGGTAGACGGCGTCGGCAACACTTACAGGAGCTTTTTCCTGAAGCTCGCCAGAGGCACGCATGGCTTTTTCGACCGCTACCGCTATTTTGGCGGTATCGAATGATACTACCGAACCATCACGTTTGATGATGGACATCTTTGAATCGGTCGAACCTTGCTGCGCGTGTCTCTTGTTGCTCATAAGTCGTCGAAAATGGCTACCGTGGTAGCTGATCGTTGATTAATTACATTCATTATACCCCCGCTCTCCGCGGTATGTCTGTGCATAAGAGAAGTAGGAAACATCGTAGCGGCTACGTCCATACTAGCGCGCAGGATATAAATGTTCTGTTATGAAAAAGCCGCGGCATGATGCTCCGCGGCTTTGATTGACCTCGAATACTATCGGGGTACGAGGGTTGTCATATAGGGAACACGCTCCACTTCACGAATCGCGACGAACAAGTGATGATGTTTGCGATTGTCGCGAGGTACACGATGAAGCCGCATCAGCGTTTGCTTGCTGAGACCAAGCCCGTCCGGCTTTTTGTGATGCGTGCCGGGGGTTTTGAGATGCGATCCTGTTCCAACGAACCAACTCTCAATGACGTTGGGTGTCGGCACAATAGCAAGCGTTATGATCACCTCCGGATATGCCGGGATCCACGGACCCCTGCTGTCGCGGTCAGTGGCGATCCGCTCATCTGCTTTTGCGAACGTCATGCCGCTTGCGTCGAATAGGTCTTTCCACTCGTAGGTGACGAGACCAGAACCCCTAATGGGGAAATACTCCGGCGTCACGTCGCTGTCCAAATAGACAGCGCGGTAGTCTCCCCGAATGTGCGCAAAGACGTACTCGAAACGTTCCTTGTCCGACAAGTCTGGCGGACCATAGTCGATCGTTACCAGATCGGCTGACTCTTTATTGATCGTGACAGATGTCGGTGTGCGTTGGTTGTTTCCTTCATGCGCCAGTAAGGGGCTAGGATGCGGTGCGCGATCGAAGTCCAATTCCTCTTTGCCTGCTAGTGCTAATGCTGTTCTCATTTTGTTTTGCTTCCTTTCAGTTCAGCTAATTCAGAGAAAACGCCATGGCTCTATGACAACTAAAATATCGCCACAGCCTGCAAATGCCGAAATTCAAACTCACGATCTTGTCTAAAATAGTGTATTTAGGCAGACCAGAGGATGTCATTGAGCATCTCTAGGCTATGGCGACACAGTGTTTGAAGAACTACCTGGGAGTAATATAGCAAGGATGTAAAATAATGTCAACTATTGACCAAGCCTATTTTATGGTGCAATCTCTGCACAGAGGTTCATCGCAAGGAGCTTTATATGCAAGCTATTCGGAGCAGGGAAGGTTTCCTGCAGCTGGTGCGGTTCGCGGTAGTCGGGGTGGCGAGTGCGCTGGTCGACCTCGGTTCGTTATTCCTATTAGTAGAGCGAGCTGGCGTCTGGTATCTCTCCGCTTCCGTCGTCGCCTTCTGCTTGTCATACGGCGTAAGCTTCGTGTTCCAAAAGATCTGGACCTTCAGAAATGCGGATCGCACGGCGACACATCAGCAATTCGCCCTTCATTTGGTTCTGCAGCTGTGCAATCTGGCGCTGAACACCGGAGCGATGTATGTCCTCGTGGAGCAGTATCACTTGTGGTACCTGATGGCGCGAGTGATGGTGGACGGCACGATTGCTATCGAAAGTTTCTTCATCGGCCGGTGGATATTTCGCCACCGATCGGCATGACTCGCCTCCTTCGTGGGGCGAGTTTTTCTTTTGGAAAAACAAAATGCGCCGGTCGAAGACCGGCGCATGTCTGCCGCCTACTTGCTTAGGAGAAGTAGGACGCCGAGCAAAGTGCGATGAAGATGCCTGCCAGATAGCCGACGTCGTTCACGGTGAACGGCTTGAATGTTTTCTCCTTCGACTTCATGAACCAGGAGAT
>JAKAHS010000011.1 GCA_021814825.1 bacterium
CCAGCTCCCGGCTCGTCGCTGGCCGATCTTCCAGAAAGATTATTGGACGAGCGGTCTCAATCCGTGCGGCGAGATCTTCCTGAAGTCCAAGCAGTTCTGCAACCTCTCCGAAGTGGTCGTCCGCGCTGAAGACACCGAAGAAACGCTCACTGATAAGATCCGCGTCGCGACCATCCTGGGCACCTATCAAGCGTCGCTTACCAACTTCCCCTACCTTTCGAAGGAATGGAAGGAACACTGTCAGGAAGAAGCGCTTCTCGGTGTGTCCATGACCGGTCAATATGACAACAAGATCGTGCGCAATCCGCAGGTGCTGCGCAAACTCAAAGAAGTCGCGATCGAAACCAATCGCGAATACGCAAAACGCTTCGGCATCAATCCATCGACCGCCGTCACTGCCGTGAAGCCTTCTGGTAACGGTTCCCAGCTCTTCAACTGTTCGTCCGGCATGCACCCGCGTCACGCGAAGTTCTATATCCGCCGCGTACGCATTGAAAGCCACAACCCACTCTTCCAGCTCATGCGCGACGCCGGCGTTCCGGCTCAGCCGGAAGTCGGCCAGACGCCAGAGACCGCAACCACCTGGGTGCTCGAATTCCCGGTCAAAGCTCCGCACGACGCTATCGTCAAGAATGATGTCGCTGCGCACGATCAACTCGAGTACTGGAAGATCGTGAAAGAGAATTACACCGAACACAATCCATCCGTCACCGTCTCGGTCGGCAGCGACGAATGGCTCTCGGTCGGTAATTGGGTATACAACCACTGGGACATCATCGGCGGTCTTTCTTTCCTCCCGCGCAACGATTACGTCTATCGCTTGGCACCGTATGAAGAGATCGACGAACAGCGCTACATGCAGCTCGCATCGCAGTTCCCTGATATCGATTTCGCTCGCCTTGTCATCTACGAACAGATGGATCAGACGACCGGCGCAAAAGAACTCGCATGCGTGGGCGGCGTATGTGAGGTCGATATACCAGCTGAACAGCAGAAATAGATTGAACGAAAAGCCCCGCGCAGCAAAGCTGCGCGGGGCTTTTCTAAAAGTTAACACCCACCAGCTAAAAGCTAGTATGACGGGCTGTCTTCCCCCACCCCGCTCTCCTGCGCCACAAAACGCGCCGACGCGTAGAGCACACTCGAGAGTCTATTGAGATACTTCAACATCTCTGGCGTCACGACGTCTGAATGCGCGCGAACAACACTGCGCTCCGCACGACGCGCGAGCGCACGCGCATAGTCTAAATGCGCCGAGCTCTCCGTCGCTCCCGCGATCACGAACGATGTTGGTAGCGTGAGTTGTTTTTCGATCTCAGCGATCTCCTCCTCCAACCGCTCCACCTGCATCACGCCGATCTTCTTATCAGAGCCGGCGAGCTGTGCCTGCACAACAAAAAGGTCCTCCTGCACTCTCCGTATGATGGTGGACATCCGATGTCCACCATTTGCATCGGCCTTGGCATAACACACGCCGAGCCATGAATTGAGCTCATCGACATCTCCAAGCGCTTCAAGCAGCGGATCATCTTTCGAGAATCGCTCGCACACGCCGAACAGTCCGGTAGTGCCATCGTCTCCTTTTCCGGTGTAAAGCATACGACAATGATATCATCTGCGGAATAAACGCATCGAATTCATGATCGGCAAGAAGTCGGTCGCAAAATTATAGAATGCGGCGAAGGCCGGGCCCATGAAGCCGGTCAACACCAGCGAGAAACCGACCGCATTGGTGATGAGCCAGATCACCATATCGCCATACACGATCGATCGCGTGGTGCGGCCGATCGTGATGATATCGGCAAGACGCGAAAGATCGTCGGTGAGGATGACGATGTCGGCCGCTTCGACCGCGACCGCCATGCCGGTCGTCCCCATCGCAATACCGACATCGGCGCGCGAGAGAGCCGGCGCATCGTTGATGCCGTCGCCCACCACCGCCACCGTGCCCGCATGATCGCGCATGAGGCTCTCGACTTCGCGCAGTTTGTCCTCCGGCAACATGCGCGCCCGATACTCGTTGATGCCGAGCGTCTGTGCCATATACGCTGCCACCTCTTCATTGTCGCCGGTGAGCATGATGCTGCGAATACCGGCGCGTCTGAGCGTGGCGATGCTCGCTCCCGCCTCAGCGCGCGGCACATCTGCAATGCCGAATACGCCGGCGTATGCGCCATCGACTGCTACGAAAACCGCGCTCGTGCCGCGCACGCGGACGAGTTCTTGCGCCGAGTCGCGCATCGCTTCCGTCATAACAATGCCGTTTTCTGAAAGCAGGAGCTCACTTCCCATCACGACCTGCTTGCCCGCCACGCTCGCCACCACACCCTTTCCTGCGCGGTTCACGAATTCATCCGGATCCGGACTCTTGCCGATATGCACCGCCGCTTCGTTATAGATCGCGCGACCAAGCGGCTGATCGATCATTTTTTCCGCTCCGGCGCACAGTGTCCAGAACTCCCACTCATCGACACCCTCTGCAATGCGCACATCCTGCACATGGCGCTGCCCGTAGGTAAGCGTGCCGGTCTTATCAAGCACAATGGTTGAAATGCGCGCCGCGGTGTCGATCCATTCTCCGCCTTTGAAGATGACGCCGCGACGTGCCGCCTGCCCCATCGCCGCCATCATCGCAAGCGGTATCGCGACCGCCATATCGTCGGCACACGCCACCAAAAAAAGAGCGATCATGACGTTCACCTGCCCCGTCACCACATACGCACCGACGCCCACCACAGCGACGACTGGCAAGAACCATCCGGCGAAACGATCGGCGAGTTTCTCCGATCGCGATTTATTCTTCTGCGCCGCATCGATAAGTTCTGCCATGCGCTCGATCGTGGAATTCTTGCCGACGCCGGTAGCGCGCATCTTGATCGAACCGTCCTCGTTCAAGGTACCCGAGATGACGGCATCATCGATACGTTTGATGATCGGCGCCGATTCGCCGGTGACCGACGACTCGTTGAATGACGCTGAGCCGCTCACTACGACGCCATCGACCGGCGCACGCTGCCCCACGGACACCACGACCATATCACCTTCCTTCACGTCACCCGCCGCCACCTCGACAAGCTGACCTTCGCGTTCGAGGGTAGCGCGCAGAGGCTTGAGCGCGAAGAGTTCTTCGATCGCATGATGCGCTTGCGAACTCGTGTAGTCATCAAGCAGTGCGGCACTCCCCAGCATCAACACGATGAATACCGCTGAGCGCATCTCAAGAACCGCCATCGACGCGACGAGCGCGAATGAATTGAATGTTTCTATTGAGATGCGCCTCTGCCGCGTCGCTTCAAGTGCTCGGGAAAAAGTAGGAAGCGAGCCGACAAGTGCGATCGCAAAAAGCATGATGGCGTCGTATGGAAGATGCGCAAAAGAGTACAGAAGTGCCGCACATGAAAGCGCGATGATGCCATACTCGCGCGTAGGCGTTCTCAAAAAGTTCATGCCCTTATTATATCGCAGCAAAGAAAAACCCCGCAGCCCACGAAAGGCTGCGAGGTCTTGCGCCCCGGACAGATCTACAACTGCTCGGCGTCCGAGAACGGGAGGATGAAGCGGCACTGATCGGGCGCAACATCCGACCAATCAAGACTGAATGGGTGGCTCATGTCGGCAAGCCACCGATCCCGAAACGCATGGCCGATCGCCACCGCGCAGATCCCGCCTTCTCTGCCTTCGGTGAACGCGAACGTGCGGCAGGTGTCTGGGTGGATACCGCACCCTTCTTTTGCCATCTGTCCGAGCGCGGGCACGGTGAGCGTGTGGCCACGGGCCTTGAAGAGCGGCATCAGATCCATTGGACGGTGTCCTGTCCGCAAGACCGCCGCCATAAAGGTGTCGAGAGTGAACATACCGCCGAGCGGGCGGTAAACCGAAACTACGCAAGCGCGTTGTCGAGCCTGAAACCTCGGGATCAGCTTGAGATGACTCTCATCGACGAAACAGAGCGGGCTATCGACCCGCATACTGAGATCCTGACCGCCCACTGCCCGCAATTCAAAATCTTCAACCCGCCTTAGCAGGCCCATCTGGCGTTTTTTCATTCAACACCCCCTTCCTGGCTACTATCTCATCTGAGAGTACCATGCATCCTGATCCGTCACAATATGATCAAGCAAGCTGCGGCACTCTTTAGCGGCGCGATTTAGTGCGATCAAGCTCGGTCAAAAATTGTTTGCGCAGACGCACTGACTGCGGTGTGATCTCGAGATATTCATCTTCCGCCATGATCTCAAGACCACGCTCGATCGTGAGCGTGTACGGCGGAACAAGCGTCATTGCTTCATCGGTGCCGCTCGCGCGCATGTTGGTGAGCTGTTTGCCCTTGGTAGGATTGACGGTCATCTCTTCGCCCTTGGAGGTATTGCCGATCACCTGCCCTTCATAAACCTCCACGTTAGGCGAGATATAGAGCACGCCGCGATCCTGGAGATTCCACAGCGCGTAGCCGAGCACTTTGCCGGCCATCATCGAGATCATAGAGCCGACCACGCGCTTCTGGATCTCGCCCGCATACGGGCGGAACCCGAGCACGCGCGACGACATGATGCCTTCACCTTTGGTGTCGATGATGAACTGACTGCGGTAGCCGAGAAGTCCGCGCGTCGGACCTTCGAAGAAAAGACGTACACTCGCATCGTGCATAATCATATTCATCATGATGAACCCGCGCATGCCCAGCTTCTCGATGATCGGACCCTGGAACTCGCTCGGCGTGTCGATGACCACTTCTTCGAACGGCTCGGTCTTCACGCCGCCTTCTTCGTGCATGATGACCTGCGGCTGAGAGACCTGGAGTTCGTATCCTTCGCGTCGCATGTTCTCAAGCAAGATAGCGACATGCAATTCGCCGCGGCCAGACACCTTATATACATCATTGTCGCCCCAATCGACGCGCAAGCCGACGTTGACCTCAAGTTCGCGCTCAAGTCGCTCGCGGATCTGGCGGGATGTGACGAACTTCCCCTCTTTGCCGGCGAACGGCGAGTTATTCACCAAGAAATTAAGCGTGATGGTCGGCTCATCGACCGCAATGCCAGGGAGCGGCTCCGCCTCCGCACTGGTCGTCACCGTCTCACCAATATCGATATCAGGCAGTCCTGCGATCATCACGATATCGCCGGAGGACGCTTCTTTAGCCTCCACGCGCTGCAGACCTTCAAATGAAAAGAGTGCGGTGACCTTGCCCTGGCGCGTTTCGCCCGTCGCTTTCTTCACGAACACGGGCGCGCCTTGTTTGATCGTGCCTTCATAGATGCGACCGACCGCCATGCGACCGAGGAAGTTATCATAGCCAAGGTTGAATGCCTGCAGGCGCAGCGGCGCGTCTGCCGGAGCGCTTGATGCGACCGGAACCTTTTCAAGGATCATATCGAGAAGCGGGGTGAGATCCTTTCGTTCATCGTCAAGCTTCCGCATCGCGACACCTTCGCGGCCGATCGCATACGCGACCGCAAAGTCGCACTGTTCGTCAGTAGCGCCGAGCTCGAGAAAAAGTTCAAGCACCTGCTCCTCTGCGCGGCGCGCGTCGGCAGCCGGCTTGTCGATCTTATTGAGCACCACGATCGGCTTGAAGCCGAGTTCAAGCGACTTCTTGAGCACGAAGCGGGTCTGCGGCATCGGGCCTTCCTGCGCATCTACGATAAGCAGCACGTCGTCGATCGAACGCAGCACGCGTTCGACCTCCGAGCCGAAGTCCGCATGGCCCGGCGTGTCCACGATATTGATCTTCGTGCCCTTGTACATCACCGACGTATTCTTGGCGTAAATGGTGATGCCGCGCTCCTGCTCCAAGCTATTGGAATCCATGGACACGCCTTCGGCCACGGCGCCACACTGGCGCATAATGGCGTCAGTCAACGTCGTTTTGCCATGATCGACGTGAGCAATGATAGCGATGTTTCGGATGTCCATATAATTGAAAAAGCCCGCAATGGGGCGATGCGGAAACTATACCACAGATGATGAAATTACTCCATCGGCAGCCCTGCCCTATGCCAAGCGGCAGTTCCTCCTTCGACATTCACGACACTGCACGGCAGTCCGAGTGAATTGAGCACTTGGGTGGCGACCAAGCTGCGGCCACCGGAGGCACAGATCATGCATGTGTCAGCGTAGCGATCGAGTTCATGCGCCCGCATCACCAGTTCATCAAGCGGAATATTGATCGCTCCCGCAGCATGGCCGCCCGCGAATTCTCCTGCAGTGCGCACGTCGATAAGCGCAGCAGTTGCGCCCTTCTTTTGCAGGAGTTCATAGGCTTCCTTTGGCATCAATGAGTTCATATGGTTAGTGCGGTGAATGCTTTTAAAATGACTAGCTGATCATATTTTGCGGTGCGCCCTTCTCCCATGCTGCGATATTCTCGATCGTGGTCGCAAGGATACGCTCGATCGCTTCGCGCGTATCGAATGCTACATGCGGCGTGATAATGACGCGTGGATGCTTCATAAGATAATGATTCTCCAAGACGGTCTTGAGCTCCGTCTCCGACGGATGCGGCCCGACCAACAACTTCGCCTCTTCACCCATCTCTCCCTCTTCTTCAAGCACGTCAAGACCAGCACCGGCGAGAATACCATCCTCAAGCGCCTTTACGATCGCATCGGTCTCGACGACCGCACCGCGAGCGGTGTTGATGAGATAGGCGCCGCGCTTGATGGAAGCGATATTGTTCATATTGATGAGATGATGCGTGTGTGGGTTGTAGGGCACGTGAAGCGATATGATGTCAGAGCGCGAAAGAAGGTCGTCGAGCTCTGCGTATTCAAAACCAGTACTCCGCGCAAGCTCTTCATCTCGGCGTACATCAAATACGAAGACATTCATGCCGAATCCTTTTGCGATGCGTGCGGTATGGATGCCGATGTTGCCGCACCCAACGAGCCCCAGCGTCTTGCCAGCAAGATCAAAACCCTCAAGACCAGCTTGCGAGAATGAACCGTCTTCAGATACGCGCTCATGAGCTTCGCAGACGCGACGCGACAACGCGAGTATGAGCGCAAAAGCGAACTCAGCGACCGTATTGACGCCATAGGACGGGACGCTTGCGACTGCGATGTCGCGTTTTTTCGCCTCGGCAAGATCGATATGATCGAAACCGGTCGAACGCGTCGCGATAAGTTTGAGACCTGGGAAACGATCGAGTTCCGTAGCGCCGATGCGGCTGTTCACGAACACTGACAAGATCTCTGCTTGCGGATCGGCGACATCTGGATGATCCTGCAGCGAGCCGACCGTCACCGTGATCCCATCGTTTGGCAATCTTTCCTTGACGTATCCCTCCTCCCACGCTTCTTGTGCAAAATAAATGATCTTCATCTCATTATACGTTTAGAGAACCAGATTTAAGTATGACATTCTTCAAACTCTCGGAGGCTCGCGGCTCTCACCTTCCGCATTATACCTTAGCGACTGATCTGTCGCTCTATCTCGATCAGCCGTTCGTATTTTTCGAGGCGCTCTTGCTGGGTCAAACCGCCAGCCTTGAGACCGTAGGCGCCGATGCCGTAGGCAAGATCGGCGATGAAGGTGTCCTTTGTCTCGCCGGAGCGATGTGAGACGATGATCTCCCACCTCGCCTCGCGTGCGAGCTTGATCGCGTCGAGCGTCTCAGAGATCGTGCCGATCTGATTCGGTTTGACCAGAAGCGCGTTGGCGAGTTTGCCTTCGATCGCGCTCTGAATGCGCATCTTGTTGGTCACCGTGAGATCATCACCCACGACGAGACGCGCTTTGCCGAGCGCCTCGGTGATGGCGGCAAATCCTTGGCTGTCATCCTCGGCAAATGGATCTTCAAGACTCGCAAGCGGATAGCGCGCAGCAAGGCCTCGGTACACCATGAGCAACTCATCGCGCGAGTATGTTTTGCCGATGAGATGGTACGCACCATCTCTAAAAAGCTCACTTGCTGCCGCGTCGATCGCAAGCGAGAAATGCGGATGACCTTTAATGAGCTCGCTGAGGATCTCGAATGGTTTATCGATCGTGTCGAAGGTTGGCGAGTATCCGCCTTCGTCGCCCATCGGCACCATGACCCGCGTTTCTTGCTCCAGCGTATGCCGCAGATCAGTGAACAATTTATACAATTCGTCGAATGACTCATGAGCGGTATCCGCCGCCGCGATCAGCATGTATTCTTGGAACGGCAAGCGCATGTTCGCGTGCACGCCGCCATTGATCACGTTGGAAAAGAGCCTCGGCATACGCGGCGTATAACCGGTCTTGTCCGCAAGGTAGCGCCAGAGTTCGACGCCTTCTTCCATCGCAAAGAGCCGCCATACCGCCATACTCACGCCAAGCATGCTGTTGCTGCCGAGCCTGCCTTTATCCGACGTGCCATCAAGAGCGATGAGTGCCGCATCGACCTCCTCCGGCGACGACCACTCCCGCCCCACAAGCATCGACGATATCTCCCCGTCGACTGCCGCAATAGCACGCGTCACGCCGCGGCCGTCTTCATCGCGCAGCTCCCTCGCCTCATGCGAGCCGGTCGACTTCCCAGATGGCACACTCGCTTTCGCGACCGCATCACCACGGGCAAGCTCGACCTCAACAGTCGGTCGCTCACGACTATCAACGGTCTCTCGCGCGAAACAAGTGTCGATGTTCATAGATATTTAAAGCTTCTTCTCCAATTCTGCCACATGCAGAAGCGTCGGAATGACCGCATCCGGATTGAGCGACATGCTCTCGATGCCGTTCTCGACCAGGAACTCCGCGAAGTCGGGGAGATCAGATGGCCCTTGACCGCAGATGCCGAGATGTTTGCCGCGCTCGTGGCACGTCTTGATGACGCTTGAGATAAGCGCGCGCACCGCGTCATTGTTCTCGTTGCCGACGTGCGCGACGATGCCGGAATCGCGGTCAAGGCCGAGCGTCAGCTGGGTGAGGTCGTTGGAGCCGATCGAATAGCCGTCGACCAGGTCGAGGAACTTGTCGGCAAGAATGACATTTGAAGGGATCTCGCACATGAGATAGACCGGCACCTTCTCCTGCCCTTCTTTGGCGGTCGAAAGCGTCGGCAGGCCGTGCTCGTGCATGACCGCGAGCGTTTTCTTCGCTTCATCCACCGTGCGGCAGAATGGGATCATCGGAATGACGTTGGTGAGCCCCATCTCGTCGCGCACTTTTTTCATGGCGTCACATTCGAGTCCGAACGCCGTTTCGAACTTCGGATCGTAGTAGCGCGACGCGCCGCGCCAACCGATCATCGGATTCTCTTCCTGCGGTTCGTACCGCTCGCCGCCGAGGAGCGTGCGATATTCATTGGTCTTGAAATCGGAGAAGCGCACGACGACCGGCTGCGGGTAGAACGCGGCGCCGATCGTGGCGATGCCGTAGGCAAGATTGTCGACATAGAAGGTCACTGGATCGCTCCAGCCCGCGATGCGCGACTCGATCTCCGCCTTCACCGCGTGCGGCTGCTTGTCGAGCTCAAGGAGCGCCATCGGATGAATGCCGATGTGCGAATTGATGATGAACTCTTCGCGCGCAAGTCCGACGCCCACAACCGGCAAGAATGACTGCTCGAACGCGATGTTGGGCGATGCGATGTTGACCATGATCTTCGTCTGCGTCTGCGGCATTTGTGCGATGTCGTGCTCGCGCACTTCGAACTTCGACTCGCCTTCGTACACGACGCCTTCGCTGCCCGAGGTATCGACGGTGACCATCTCGCCGGTCTTGAGGATCTTGGTGGCGTTGCCGGAGCCGACGATCGCGGGGATACCGAGCTCGCGCGACACGATCGCAGCATGACTGGTGCGCCCGCCCTTGTCGGTCACGATCGCCGACGCCATCCTCATGATCGGCTCCCAGTCGGGGTCGGTCATCGAGGTCACGAGAATCTCGCCTTGTTTGAATTGTTCGATATGTTTCGGATCATCGATGAGCCGCGCGCGCCCGCTTGCAATACTGCGACCGACCGAGATGCCGCGCACAAGCTCGCGACCATGCGAGAGCGACACGAACTCGCGCAGTTTTGAAAAGTCGCGCTCCGCCTGCACAGTCTCAGGACGCGCCTGTACGATGAACAGCTCTCCGGTCTCGCCGTCTTTCGCCCATTCCATATCCATCGGCGTCCACTTGCCCGCTCGTTTGCTGTAATGGTTCTCGATGAGCATGCCCCAGCGCGCAAGCGTGAGCGCTTCTTCGTCGGTGAGTGCGAACTGGCGCTCCATCCCCTTCTCAACTTGCACGACTTTCGTGCGCTTGAGACCGGCGCCGAGTCCGCCGCCGTAGATCATTTTCTTGTTTTTGACGCCAAGCTTCTTGTGGACGATCGGCATAGGAGATGTCTCGAGCGCCGGTTTGAAGACGATGTATTCATCCGGCGTCACGTGCCCCTGCACGATCATCTCGCCAAGTCCATAGACTGAGTTGACGATGATCGCATTGCGGAAGCCGGTCTCCGTGTCGACCGTGAACATGACGCCGGACACGCCCTTATCAGAGCGCACCATCTTTTGCACGCCGACCGAGAGCGCGATGTGCATCTTGTCGAAACCCTTGTCGCGGCGGTATGAAATGGCGCGGTCGGTGAAGAGCGATGCGAACGCCCACTGCACGGCTTCACACACATCCTTTGCTCCGCGGATACCGAGGTACGTCTCGTGTTCGCCAGCGAACGAAGCGCCCGGGAGATCTTCGGCGGTGGCGCTGGAGCGGCATGCCACGTCGGCATTCTTGCCATAAATCTTTTCCATCTGCGCATACGCGTCAGAGATCTCTTGCACGAGATCTTTCGGCATCTTTGCGCGACGGATCGCAGTGCGCACTTTCTCGCCGCGGCGCGCGAGGTCGCGCAGATCGTGCGTGTCGAGGTCTTTAAGGACCGCAGCCACGGTCACATCAAGACCGGTCTGGTTGAAAAAATAATCGTAGGCGGCAGCGGTCACGATAAAACCAGACGGGACCTTCACGCCCGCGACACCCACGCTCTGCAGCATTTCGCCGAGCGATGCATTTTTGCCTCCCACCTGACCGACATCATCCATGCCGACCTTATCCATCCAAAGAATATGTTCCTGATCCATGAGTTATGATTTAAGTGCTACTAAAAGATCCGACACATTCGATCCCGTCTCGCCAGTCACGATCGCGTCGCCGATCTTGCTGAAGAATGTATACGAAGCATGTGACGCAAGCGCTTCATCTATTGAAGCATGTTTTTCTTGCACATGTGAGAGCGTGACCTTGTCGGCGATGCCGCCGGCATAATCACTATTATCACGGCCATCTGAGTCGAATGAAATGATAGCCTCACCCTCGCGCACCTGTGCGAGCGCGGCGATCACCAGCTCCTGGTTGCGCCCCCCATCGGCGCTCGAAGCGTCTTCAATGGTCACGACCGTCTCGCCGCCGTAGAGCAGCGCGGTTTTTTGCTCCGCGGCGTGCAGCTCTCCGGCAATGCGTCTAGCCACGTCGTGCGCTTCACCGCAGAGCGCATCGGTCACGATACGCGCACCATAGCCGAGCTCCTCCGCCTTTCGCTTCATCGCATGAAGTCCGCGCATATTGTCCACCACGAGTATGTTTTGGACGTGATCGAAATAAGTATCTTCTTTGGGAGTTTCAAGAAGCGGCAGAGACTCGTGCGGTATGCCGTACCTCGCGAGTACGACACGCGCGTCCTCGATCGTCGTCGTATCGCGTACGGTAGGACCAGAAGCGATGAACTCCATGCTGTTGCCGGGAACATCGGAAAAGATAAGACCGATCACCTGCGCCGGATACGCGGCGCGCGCCAGATTGCCGCCGCGCGCAAGTGAAAGATGCTTGCGCACCGTATTGAGCTCCTGGATCGACGCGCCGCGGTGCGTCAACTCTTTGAAAAGATCCGCTTCATCATTGCACGTCATGCCCTCAGGCGGCTGACACAGAAGCGTCGACCCTCCGCCCGATATAAGCATGATGACCGCGTCGCGCGGCGTGAGATCGGAGAGCAACGCTAGGATCTGATGCGTCGCATCGACATTCGACTGCGACGGGATCGGATGCGTCCCCATGAAGCATTCTATCTTCTCAAGTCGGAGGTTCTTGCACATGGCCGAATGAGAAACGTCGAGCACGATGCCGCGCGTAAGACGCTCGCCAAGCAACCGCTCAATGGTCGTCGCGCTTGCCGCTGCGCATTTCCCCACTGCAATAAAAAATATCCGCTCCGGCACTTCGACCGTACAGATCTTTCCGCCGATGCATAGTCGACCATCCTCAAAATGCACCATTTCTTCAAGTGCACGGGCCGTATCGACACCTTCAAGACCCGCCTGCGCAATCATGAGCGCGTCGCGCCGCAGCGCCGTTGTCGCCAACGCTTCGAAATTCTTGATGATATTCCCGTCTGCCATTGCCTTCCATTGTAACAGAAGAAAGAGCTTGATAGCTGGTAGGTTGTAGCTTTTAGGTTTTAGGGCTAGACCTACAAGCTAAAAGCTAACACCTAAAAGCTATGCCTGTGTCTTCGCCTCGATCATCATGAACAGCGGAAACTCTTTGCGAGCGATATCTTCCGCCTTTTGGCGAGGTCCTTTACCACTTTTCCGATGAGAGATCCATTCTTCAAGCCGAGTGATCGCAAAACCGCTTTTAAAAAGTGACTTCGAAATATCCTGCAGTGAACGGTGGAATGAGATGGTCTGCTGCGAATTCTTTTTTCCCGGATGCATGTCGACCGCCACTCGCTCGCCAGAAAGATAGCGATCGACGCGGCGATATTGAATGTTGCGCTCCTCATCATATCCCCAGCTCGAATGCTTCAGCACGCGGAAGGTCGGATGATTAAGAACGAGTACCAAGCGTCCACCCGGCTTCAAGACGCGCCGCGCCTCCGCAAGGGCCTCGATCATGTTTTCGATATTCTGAAGAGCAAGCACGATGGTGGCAATATCGACGCTCGCAGCCTTGGCGAACGAAAGATCATGCGCAGGCGCGACATGGAAATTGATCGCTTTGGGCGAATGCGTTTTCGCATAGGCGACCAATTCTTTTGAAATATCGGCTCCTTCGACGTCCGCTCCCGTCTCAGCAAAAGCGCGTGCAAAAAAACCCTGACCGCAAGCAATATCGAGCACGCTCATATCCTTCCTCAAAGCGAGCACGCGCAAGAGATTCGGCAATACCACCTGCGACTGGTAGGTGTCCGCGTCTTTTTCAAGCAGCTCGTCGTACCATCCAGCTACGGAACCCCACGAAGTGTTGTGTTCGTCTTTTTTCATGATGATATGATCCTCCCATCATCGAGCCGGATGATCCGATCGGCAAGAGTGCCGTATTCATCCTCGTGCGTCACCATGATGATAGTCTGTCCGCGTCCATGGAGTTCTTTGAAGATCTCCATGATCGCGTCGGATGACTCGCGGTCGAGGTTCGCGGTCGGTTCATCGGCAAACAGGACGGTCGGTTCGTGCGCGATCGCGCGCGCGATGGAGACGCGCTGCTGTTCGCCGCCGGAGAGCTGGCTCGGAAGATTGCCGGGCCGCTCATGGAGACCGACGCGCTCCAGCGCGCGCATGGCGCGCACCCCTGCATCTTTCCCACTCATTCCCTGCATAAGACGCGGCACGACGACATTC
>JAKAHS010000012.1 GCA_021814825.1 bacterium
TCGGGGCCTTCCCACCGCCGCGACCCATCCACCAGCCGATCGCGACTGCGGGGATGACCCAGTAGCCCAAAAGTACGAGCGTGGAGGGGTTCCAGAGGAAGGGCCAGAAATTCGGGAGGACACCGACGACCGAGGAGAACGAGCCGGTCTGGGCGAGCACGCCCGAGACACCCGTCACGAAAGCGGTGACGATAGCGGTTACGAATCCGACGCCGCCGAAGATTGCTCCGCTGTTGAGGCTATGTGCGCCGTACCACTTGGCGAGGACGGCGACGACGATAGCGGTCACCACAACGAAGGTGATGTACTGCGGGGTGAGCATCCCGGTCGCACCGTTTGCCGGGATGAGGGAGACGAGTGCCGCCACCACGGTGTTGATGATGTAGTTACCCAAGAACACTATTAAAATTGCACGCTCGATTTTCATAATAATGAATGATTATCCTAATCAGTTCAGTATATCAGGCTTTGAGGCCTGCAAACCGCTTCTCCACAACACCCCAGTTGAGATTCTTGAAGAAAGCGTCGATGTAGGCACCGCGGCCGGCGGTGCCGAACTGTGCGACGAACGCGTGTTCCCAGATATCGAGTGCGAGGATGATGTCGGCGCCTGCGAGGAGACCTTCATGATGTTCGCTGACCCATGCGTGATGGAACATCCGTGCCTCACGATCGAAATAGAGGATCGCCCAGCCGATGCCGCGCATCATGCCGACAGCGCGGAATTGTTTTTCCCACGCTTCAAGCGAACCGAATTGTTTGGTGAGCGCTGTGGCGAGTGTTCCGCTTGTGGTGAGCGGAGTCGAACCACCTTCCCACTGCTCAAAATACAACTCATGCAATCGCGCACCATCGTATTCGAATGCGAGACGGCGCGTTACTTCAGCGAGTGCATAGGCGTCACCAGTCGCGAGTGCTTCTTTGCTTGCCAGAAGCGTGTTGAGATTTTTGACGTAGCCCGCATAGAGACCAAGGTGCGCGGCGACCGATTCCGGAGTAATGCCCTCGAGAGAGGAAAGAGCGAATGTTTTTTCAGTGTACATATTGAGTAGAAAGTTAAAAAGTTCGTAAAGTTTATAAAGTGAATGACATGTCATAATTATAGCGTATGACGACGCCGTCTCGCCGTGTGATACTGCTCGGACTTATCGTGGTGCTGGTGGCGGCGGGCGCGGTGATCTGGAGTCTCGTCTTGGCCGCGACGCCGCGCGGCGTGCTGACCTTCGCGGTGCTCGATATCGGCCAAGGCGACGCGCTCTATATAGAGTCGCCGACCGGCGCGCGGGTGCTTCTCGATGCTGGCCCCGATAGCTCGGTGTTGCGCGAATTGTCGAAGGTCATGCCGCCCTTCGCACACTCCCTCGATATGATCATCGAATCGCACCCCGACTCAGACCACATGGCCGGGTTCGTCGATGTGCTCGCGCGCTATCGCGTGGGTGCGTATCTCACCCCCGGCATCATCAAGGATTCGACCACCGCCTATGCGCTCGAACGGACGATCGCGGACGATCATATCCCGCGCTACCTCGCGCGCCGTGGCGAAGTTGTCGATCTCGGCGGCGGCGCGCAACTCAAGATCTTATTTCCCGATCATGACGTGACAGGACTAGGACGAGGCGACGACAACATGGGTGCCGTTGTGGCGCAGCTCGTTTACGGCGACACCTCGGTCATGCTTACGAGCGATATGCCGCAAGAGATCGAACAGCATCTCATGGCGCTGGAGCATGGCGACGGTTCAGATGAACTGGACAGTACGATCCTCAAGGTCGGCCATCATGGCTCGCGCAATTCCACGAGCGCCGCATTCGTCGCTGCGGTTCGCCCGCTCCTCGCTGCCATATCGGTGGGCGCGAACAACCGCTACGGACATCCGAGCAGCGAGGCGCTGCGCGTGCTTGCAGCGGCGGGGGTACCAGTGGAGCGCACTGACGAGGGCGGCACTCTTATATATGAATCGGACGGCGCGCATTTTTGGCGGATCAAATGAAGTATGTTTTACTAGAACTTGCTTGGAAACCTCGCTCTGTCTGCGTAACATCTGTTTCGGCTGCGCCGCACTGTCTCGACACTCTATGTATCTCAGGATACATTTCGGTCTTCGACATCGCGTCTCGCGCAAAACAGACGTTATTCGACTGGGGCACCCAGGTTCCCAAACAAGTTCTTGGCGCAGATGAACCTGCGGCCATGATCGCCGCGCTACTTGTGGAGAGGTCGTGATGGAAAAAGATGAGATCGTCGTACCTGTTCCTTCGTGGTTGCCGTCGCGATGGCGGAGACTGTTGTGTATGGAATGGGGGTGGAGCAGATGGAAACCGGTGAGCACTCAAATGACCGAGACTCGCCTGGATCTCTACAAACTGCTCCGGCATTGTCGGTTGTCGAAAATGATCGGTCGGTGCGAGAGGATCCGACTCAAAGTGCTCGCGACCGGGTACTGTACGCCATCGCTTGCGAGTGTGCAGGAACCGACCGAGTTCCACATCACGTTCGCGTTCGAGGTGTCCGGCGCGGACGGCGTTGCGGTCGCTCCCGCTGCGACCGCAACGATCAAGCTGCGCGCGTATGAACAGCAGGCAACATTGCTGTAGTCCTATGGACAGGGCAGAAGGCAGAAATACAAAAGGGCGACCCGGAGGGTCGCCCTTTCTCTTATCTTTTGTTTGTCTTAGATCACCCCAGCTTCCTTCAGCGTCTTGTACGCGCCGTTCTTCGTGATTGTGCGCAATCCTTTGGTCGAAACCGTCACCGTGACCGTGCGATTAAGCTCCGGCACGAAAATGCGCTTCTTCTGAAGGTTTGCATGTCGGCGCGTATTGCCCGACGGAGTATATTTCGTTGCACGAATGCGGTTCGTATATCCGCCGCAGACGAGCGAACTCTTTTGGGTTATGGGACAGACTTTTGCCATATGTATCGCAGACTATAACAGACAACACTTTTTTACGCAACCGTTTGTTGCTATACTGCCCCCATGACTCTCGATGCCATCTTCTTCCTCGTCATCCTTATTTTTTCGGTCATGCTGCACGAACTCGCGCACGGTTACACGGCGGACTTCCTCGGCGATCCGACCGCTCGGCTTGCCGGCAGACTCACCCTCAATCCTTTGAAACATATCGATCCGATGGGTTCGATCATCCTGCCGCTTCTCCTCAAATTATCCGGCTCGCCGATCCTCATCGGCTATGCCAAGCCGGTTCCGTACAATCCGTACAACTTACAAGGGAAGCATGCGGAGGCATTCGTTGCGGCAGCGGGGCCGGCGACCAACGTCGCACTGGCGATCATCTTCGGTCTCCTCGTGCGCTGGTACGCGCCGAGCACGGACATAAGCGCACTCTCACCGCTTATCGGTGCGTTCGCCAGCATCTCGTTCATCAACATGCTGCTCGCACTCTTCAATCTCATCCCGGTGCCGCCGCTTGATGGCTCGAAAGTGCTCTCCGGCATCCTTCCGGGCGCGCTCGGCCATGCGTACGACCGCTTCCGCGTGCGATTCGAACGTCTCGGTGTCCTCTCCGGCACGCTCGTCATACTCATTGTGTTCTATCTCCTTGCTCCTGAATTCGGCTCACTACTTAATGCGCTGTTCCACCTTCTGACCGGACTGTAAGCCGCGCTGGTTGCATTCTGGCGGCGCTTGTAGTACATTGCTCTGTAGCGCAATCGCGCTTTTTCTTTTACCGTATGGCACGACTCAGTCAGCTCGTCCGCAAAGGACGCAAAGAACGCATCACCAAATCGAAAGCGCCCGCACTCGGTCGCGGTTTTAACGCGATCTTGAATCGCCCGAATTTCTACGCGTCTCCGTTCAAGCGCGGCGTGTGCATCAAGGTGACCACGACTACTCCTCGCAAGCCGAACTCCGCTATCCGCAAGATCGCTCGTGTTCGCCTCACCAATGGCGCCGAGATCCTCGCATATATTCCGGGCGAGAAGCACAACCTTCAGGAGCACTCGGTGGTACTTGTGCGTGCCGGCCGTGTGAAGGACATCAATGTGCGCTATCAGATCGTACGCGGTAAGCTCGATGCACAGCCAGTCGACAAGCGCCAGGTATCGCGCAGCCGTTATGGTGTGAAGAAGCAGAAGGCTGGTGCCGCTGCTGCTAAGAAGAAATAATCTTTCTTAATATTTTTTATTTTAAACTTTTACGTTATGCGTCGTCCCGTTAAAAATCGAAATATCGTAGGTCCCGATCTCAAGTTCGGGTCTGTCCGCGTGGAGAAATTCATCAATACCATCATGTGGGAGGGCAAGAAGAATGTTGCACGCGATATCGTGTACGGCGCATTCGACATAATGCAGGAGAAGAAGAAGGAAGAGAATCCCGTCGAGCTTTTTGAAACAGCCATCCGCAATGTGGGTCCCAATATGGAGATCCGCTCTCGCCGTGTCGGCGGTGCCAACTATCAGGTGCCGCGCGAGGTTCGTCCGGAGCGCAAGCAGATGCTTGCTTTCCGCTGGATCATCGACGCCGCTCGCGCTCGCAAGGGTGCTCCGATGAGCGAGCGCCTCGCTGAAGAACTTCTCGCCGCTGCCAACAACGAAGGGCCGGCGATCAAGAAGCGCGACGATACGCATCGTATGGCTGAGGCGAATAAAGCCTTCGCTCACTTCGCCTGGTAATTCAAAATGTCTTGGTTGAAAGAAAATAGAAGTGAAATACTATTTGTCTTAGGTGTTGGAATTCTGGCATACAATTTGCTCGGCATTACGCATTACCATCAGCTTGTGCGGAATTATGTTGATACGTGGTATGCCTACAGCAACACACAACTAACTTGGATTGCCGTTGGCGCGATGTTGTGCGTAGTTTCCTTAATGTATAGACATAAAAAGGCAGAATAGCTCAATTGATCATTGGCCTAAACAGAAAAGACCCTCGCGCTGCATGCATCGCGAGGGTCTTGCTCGAACAGTCAGCGCTTCCGTGGCGCACCCATGAGCAGCGCTTCCCATGGGCTCTTCGGTAGACCGAGAACAACTCTTTCATCGTCTCCCTTGATCGGCTTGCTGATGCTGCGCATCAGCCTCATTATGTGCCGTGTCCGGGCAGGACCCATGCGCGGAAAGGCAAACAGCTCTTCCTCCGTGAGCGCTCGCACCGCGCCGAGTGTTTTGACCCCCTGCTCCTTCATGGAATTGACTGCGACTCGGACGGCAATGAGCGGTAAAAGATCGAACAGAACATCGACGCTGTCTGCATCTTTATATACCGGCTTTTCGGGCATTACCTTCTCCATGATCGCCTCCATAGTAGTTGATGGAGAAAACTAGCTGTACATACCGTATACCTTTCCGCGGGTGCTGTACAGTAGGGCGGGCGCGTAGCGCCCGCCCTTTGTCTTTTTGCGCTTTTCTGTTAGTATGCAGCGAAAGAGCCCGCGTGGCGGTTTTTCTTTTGTTTTGGTTCTACTACTTTATAAACTTTATAACTTGTAACTTTATAAACTGATCTATGGCTCGCGAATATCCGCTCGAAAAGGTTCGTAACTTCGGCATCATCGCTCACATCGACGCAGGCAAGACCACCACGTCGGAGCGCATTCTCTATTACACCGGCATGACCCACAAGATCGGCGAGGTGCATGAGGGCGCCACCGTCACCGACTGGATGGAACAGGAACGCGAACGCGGCATCACCATCACCGCGGCAGCCATCTCGTGCCGCTGGAACAAGACCGATCTCCCGAAGGCCGCGGAGAACCTCACGAGCTTCAATATCATCGACACGCCAGGCCACATCGACTTTACCGTGGAAGTGAAGCGCTCAATGCGCGTACTCGACGGCGCAGTCGTGGTGTTCGACGGCGTGGCAGGCGTGGAGCCGCAGTCGGAGACCAACTGGCGTTACGCCGACGAAGCGAACGTGCCGCGCATCTGCTTCATCAACAAGATGGACCGCATGGGCGCGTCATTTGAAAAGTCGTTCCAGTCGATCATTGATCGTCTCAACAAGAACGCCGTGCGCATGCAGCTCCCGATAGGCAGCGAGGAGAACTTCGAGGGCGTTATCGATCTTCTCAAGATGAAGGCGTACAAGTTCGAGGGCAAGATGGGCGATCAGGTCATCGAATTCGATATCCCGTCCGAGCACAAGTCAGATGCGGAGATGTATCGCGCCAAGCTCGTCGAAAAGATCGTCGAGCAGGACGACACGCTCATGAACGAATATCTCGAAGGCAAAGAGCCGACGACCAGTGAGCTCAAGAAAGTGCTGCGCCATGCGGTCATCAACAACAAGATCTTCCCGGTCTACACCGGCTCGGCGCTCAAGAACAAGGGCGTGCAGCTCGTACTCGACGCGGTCGTTGATTATCTTCCGAGCCCGCTTGATCTTCCGGCGGTGAAAGGTATCGATCCGCGCACGGGCGAGGAGATCGAGCGTCATGCGTCCGACACGGACCCATTCTGCGCGCTTGCCTTCAAACTTCAGGCGGACCCATTCGTCGGCCAGCTTACCTTCTTCCGCGTGTATTCGGGTTCGATCGAAGCAGGATCGTATCTTTACAATTCAACTAACGGCTCGAAGGAGCGCCTCGGCCGCATCGTGCGTTTGCAGGCAGACCAGCGCGAGGAGGTGAAGGTAGTGTACGCGGGTGAGATCGCCGCAGCAGTTGGTCTTAAGGAAACGAAGACCTCGCACACGCTCTGCGACGAAGCAAATCCGATTGTGCTTGAGCAGATCAAGTTCCCGGAGCCGGTGATCCAGCTCCGCATCGAACCGAAGACAAAGGCCGACCAGGAGAAGATGGGCATGGCGCTCAAGAAACTTTCTGATGAAGACCCAACGTTCAAGGTGACGACCGATCCGGAGACCATGGAGACGCTCATTGCTGGCATGGGTGAGCTGCACCTCGAGATCATCGTCGATCGCATGAAGCGCGAGTTCGGCGTTGAAGCCAATGTCGGCAAGCCGCAGGTTGCCTACCGCGAAACCATTCAGCAGGAAGCCGAAGCGGAAGGGAAGTATATCAAGCAGACCGGCGGCCGCGGTCAATACGGTCACGTGCGCATCCGCATCAAGCCACTTCTGCCGGTGGTGGAGGGTGCGAAGATCTCCAAGAATACGACACGCGAAGATCACTTCGAATTCATCAACAACATCAAGGGCGGCGTCATTCCGCAGGAATTCATTCCGGCCGTGGAGAAGGGTCTCCGCGAAGCGATGGAGCGCGGTTTCGTCGCCGGCTTCAAGATGGAGGACATTTCGTGCGAGCTCTACGACGGTTCGTACCACGATGTCGACTCCTCAGAGATCGCCTTCAAGATAGCGGCAAGCATGGCATTCCAGGAAGCAGCACAGAAGGCGCGCGCGGTCATCCTCGAACCGATCATGAAGGTGGAGATCGTGACGCCGGAGAAGTTCATGGGCGATGTCGCCGGATCGCTTAACTCGAAGCGCGGTCAGATCGAAGGCACTGAAGAACGCGGCATGTCGCAGGTCGTGAGGGCGAAAGTTCCGCTTTCAGAAATGTTCGGCTACACTACGCAGCTGCGTTCCATGACCGAAGGTCGCGCGGGCTTCACGATGGAATTCGATCACTATGAGGTGGTACCTCCCAACGTTGCTCAGACGATTATCGCTGCCCGCAAAGCGTAGCCGCGTGCAATAATTGCAAGATCTTAAAGGGCGCCTTTGTAACTCACAAAGGCGCCCTTTAAAGATGAGATCGAATGTTCACAAGCTACCGAACTACTACAGGGGGTTGCTTTTTCAAATAAAATGTGGTAAAGTATATGTAGATACGGATCGAACTACAGCCAAGCAACGCCGGTTCGTCCAGTCCTTTGAAATCCAATCATTCCGGTTCACCGGAGAAGGGAACTACCATGTTCACGAAAATTATCACTGCTGCCCTGGTCATTGTCAGTCTCGGTCTCGGCGGATGTGCGGGAGTGCCTCTTGACCCGAACCGCCCGTTGCCGTCCCAGCCGCAAGTATCAGCGGAAGTAAAGGCGGAGTTGGCGGGAGGTTTGAAAAGGCACCCACTGTATTTTGACAACGACATTACGTATTACCGCGTCTCAGCCGAGAAAATAGATGAAATGCTGCAGGGGCACGATAGAAACTACGTAATTCATTTCACTACCGACTTTCCAAAGACTGAAAGTCCTTCGGCAGATGAGGTGACGTACGGCGCCATGTTGGTCGCGGCACTCAAACAAAACTTCATCGACCATGGATACCAGGTAGTGTCGGCGCCATGCAGCGAATGTGTGACGGTGAAGACTGACTCCGCTCTCTTAATGACAAGGATGTTCTTCGATCCAAAGGGGTACAGACGTGCCTTTGTCAAATCCAGGATCTTCTGGAAGGGAACCGAGGTGCTTAGCACCCGAGATGATTGGGTAACGAAGTGGAATCTGAATGTCTGGTCGCATGGCTTTGACGATTTCATCAAGAATGGCCCTGCAAGGATTGCAGCCAAAGAGATCATCCACGACTGGGGCATGGCGATTGACGGCAGTAAGGAGTCCGCGACGACGGGCGAGAAGTAACCAAGGTCCGGCTTTTGGGCCACGAGCAGGGAACGAATTTGTTCCCTGCTTTTTCTTTTGGTCGTCCACTCTAGAGTTATACACTTCGTTTCTCCTGACAGCTAAAGATCAGTGTGGCATCGTGTTATACTTTGAATTAATTATGCAACCTAGAACAAAATGTTATCTCAGCATCACTGTGGCGCTTGTCATCGGCGCCATCATCGGAGCGGTCGCTGTGGGCTACGGCTTTTACGCCTTCAAAGATCAGCTTTGCGTATCATCTGAAGCGCAAAAGGTACAAGTGCTGAACACTGCCCCTTCTCAATCTCAGATACAACGGGCAACCTCGCTTGAGACGAACCCTCTTCTATTTGGCAAAGTACTCTCAGTGACCGCGAATGACATCGTGCTTGCGGTCACGGTGGGGAGCGCGCTCAATTCGGACATCTCGACGACGACTTCGGTCGCCGTACCTTTCGATAACCAGACCGACTCCGTCATGCTCCTGAAGCAATCGACTACGTCGGCCACCGTCACGCCGGTGAACGGCTCGCTGAGCGATGTGAAGGTCGGTTCGTCAGTCTGGATCATGAGTTCTGGGGGAAAGAAGACCGTGTATATCCAGCTCGGTCAATGATCATCCGTATGCGATCTTACATCAAGGGTGTGTTTTTCATTCTCCTGTTGATCGGGGGCACAGTTATAGCTCGACCATCGGTCGCTCAAGCGCTCAGCCTCAACGTACCGCCACCCTATACGACGTGCGTCCCTAGCAGCTCGCCCCCACCTTTCGGTATCGATCTTCCGTACCTGACCTGCACGTCTTATGCAACCACCACGGAAGGTACGGCGTATTATGCCGTACCGCCGACTCGTTCGGTATCGGGCGATACGTTCTCAACATCGTTGTTCAAAGATACCGTTCCCTATGTCAATTACAGGACCGTGGTATACGAGACATCCCAGAAACCAGCCTACCCTATCTCCCTCTATTCCTCAAATAGTATTAATAGAGTTGGCAACTCTGTTTCTTGTATCACAGAAAGGACCAATACGACGATCGAATCGATCCAAGGTGATCCAAGTAACGTGACCGTGACGAGAGAGATGAACGTCATCTTCTTTCCTTATGTAGAAATCCCTTTTCATTTTTCTCCAACCCGATTAGACTCTCTGCCTCAGAATGAATGCGGATCGGTAATGAGCTCTGGCGATCTGGGGCAGTATCTCCCGACTTCGGTAGGTGCTGGTGCCTCATCCGCTTCTGTTGTCCGTCCGCGCAATAGCGACATCATAGATATCACGCAGCCGAAGTGCATCTACAGCTCAAGCGATGGATTCTGGAAAAGCACTCAGACGGTCGATTGCACCACGTACGGCCTTTCGGCCGACGGTCGTACGGGCGTAGCGAATTATCATAATTCGCAATCGTCGTCAGGGTGGGGAGTGAGCCTTCTCAAGGCGGCTGTTGTAGGAACAGTCGGTTTCTACAGTGGTGATATCGTAAGTGTTCTTGGTGATTCCACAGGGTTAGCGACGGCATGGGGAGATAGTAGCACCCTAGGTGTTTTGGGGAATGTTGCAACCGGTTATAACGCAGCTTCAACGCTCGCTGCTGTAAATTTCGTGTATCTCCAATCAGTCTCGGGCCCTTCATCAGCTTTCGGAACGGTCGAAGGGTCAAACGGTCTCGGTGTCGGTACATGGACGTGGTCGCCGTTGCCAACCCCCACCATTACTGCCACCACTACCCCCATTGTCCCCGCGACACCTGCCGGTCCTGGTGTCGTCATTCCGACACCAGCGACCCTGGATTCAAATACAGTTACTAATACTGGAGGGGCAGGAAAATGTTCTGACGGCTATTACTTGGCGACGATCCCGGGCGGTTCCACGTGCGTTCAGAATGGCTACACCAGCTGTTCGTCGGTTGGATATCCAAATTCAGCATGCCCCAATACATCGCAGTGCGCCGTCAATAATGGAACCATTGCGTGTAAGACACAGACCAGCACATGCGCTGACACATCCGGTTCGGTGTGTACCTCCGGCACGAACAGTTGCGGCATGTCGTCGGCCGGCAAGTTTCTATGCGATGGCACGACATGCAGCGCACTTGTGCCAAGCGACTATGATTGCGCGCCGCCCAGCATCTCGCTCTCGCAGTTCCCGGCGCTCATCAACCCGAATAACGTTTGTACGATCAGTTGGAGCGTCACGAATGCGACCGCATGCTCGCTCTCAAGCGACATAGGCGACTCGGTCGCAAAGGTATCGCTCCCGACCGGCTCCTATAATTCACCGCCCCTGACCGTTCCTTCAACCTACACGATGCTCTGCCATGACGGCAAGGTGGTCACCAATTCAGTATCGGTGAAGTGCAGCCTCAATCCGCAGTACAAGGAGATATAGCGTGCACGTTCGCGAAGGGAAAAGAAAAATGCGCAGCGTAGCTGCGCATTTTATCATGGTGGGGTTGCGCTCTATGCGCCGCTTTGGTAGTATGGCACAAGCGCATGTTCTGCGTGTTTTTAGTTTGTTACCAAGTTAGTTTTAGTTATTAATTAAATCACATCACTATGGCAGATGCTTTTGATCGTTCGAAGCCGCACGTAAACGTCGGCACCATTGGTCACGTCGACCACGGCAAGACCACTCTTACTGCAGCGATCCTTCACACGCTCGATATGGCGAAGGACCAGGGTTATGGCGCTCGCGTTGAAGCGATCGACGCTATCGACAAGGCTCCTGAAGAAAAGGCGCGCGGTATCACCATCTCTATTCACCACTCTGAGTACTGGACGCCGACTCGCCACTACGCGCACGTCGACGCGCCAGGTCACGCAGACTACATCAAGAACATGATCACCGGTGCCGCACAGATGGACGGCGCCATCCTCGTGGTCGCCGCAACTGACGGCGCCATGCCTCAGACACGCGAACACATTCTCCTCGCAAAGCAGGTCGGTGTGCCGAAGCTCATCGTCTTCCTCAACAAGGTTGATATGGTCGATGATCCGGACATGATCGAGCTCGTTGAGCAGGAGATCCGCGATCTCCTCGACAAGCAGGGTTACGACGGTGCGAACGCGCCGGTCATCAAGGGTTCGGGCCTCAAGGCTCTTGAGAGCAACGACCTCAACTCTGAGTGGTCGCAGAAGGTCATGGAGCTCGTTAAGGCTCTCGACGAATACATCCCGCTTCCGCAGCGCGAAATGGACAAGCCGTTCCTCATGCCGATCGAAGACGTGTTCTCGATCGAAGGCCGCGGCACCGTGGTCACCGGCCGCATTGAGCGCGGTCAGGTCAAGGTAGGTGAAGAAGTCGAGATCGTCGGTCTTAAGGACACGGCGAAGACAACCGTCACCGGTATCGAAATGTTCAACAAGTCGCTCGACTCAGGTATGGCAGGCGACAACGCGGGTATTCT
The DNA here is from genome assembly GCA_021814825.1 of bacterium. Classification (GTDB taxonomy): domain Bacteria; phylum Patescibacteriota; class Minisyncoccia; order Phycocordibacterales; family SBAW01; genus JAKALC01. Next base: position 11,927 of record JAKAHS010000012.1, read on the forward strand.
CATCCGCGGTATTAAGAAGGAAGATGTTCATCGCGGCCAGGTGCTTGCGAAGACGGGTTCCGTGACTCCGCACACTGAGTTCGAGGCAGAGGTCTACATCCTCTCGAAGGATGAAGGCGGCCGCCACTCGCCGTTCTTCACCGGCTACAAGCCGCAGTTCTACGTTCGTACGACGGACGTGACCGGCGACGTGACTCTTCCGCAGGGCGTTGAAATGGTTATGCCGGGCGACACGGTGACCTTCAAGGTCAAGCTCATCGCTCCGATCGCACTCGAAGACAAGCAGCGCTTCGCTATCCGCGAAGGCGGCAAGACCGTGGGTGCGGGTGTGGTCACGAAGATCATCGCTTAAGCCAGAACACGCAAAACCGGCGCATCACCTTGTTGCGCTACGAAAAAAGACGCTCGCCGTATGTTGAATACGTCTCGCGTCTTTTTTCTTGCGCGCCTCGTGCTGCACCCAGTTTTACGTGTCCCCGTGTACTGTTGATCCTGCAAAAGCTCCGCATCTCTGCGGAGCTTTTGTGTTAGCATTTTTCTGACACCTGACAATTGTGTTTTTGTGCTGTCCATGGCATACTCATCAGCATTACAAAGTAAGTAAGCAAGTGAGTATAGATTGCGATTGCCCACTCGTGGCGGTCGAGAACTAGACTCGGCAAACCAGTTCGTAGTACGTAGTACGTAGGGAAGACAATAACCCCGCACTACGTTCTACGAACTACGAACTAATATATGGCTACTACTGAATCAGCAGAGAAGAAGACACGTGCGCCGCGCAAGAAGGCAGAAGCTGCTCCGGCAGCTCGCTTGCGCATCAAGGTTCGTGCGTATGAAAGCAAGGTGCTCGACGCATCCGTGCGCCAGATCCTTGATACGGCGCTGCGCTACGACGCAAAGGTTGCAGGACCGATCCCGCTTCCGACCGAGATCAAGAAGTACACGGTCAACCGCTCAACGTTCGTCTACAAGAATGCGCGCGAGCAGTTCGAAATGCGCGTGCACAAACGCATCATCGACATTCTTGACCCGTCTCCGAAAGTGATCGAGGCTCTCACGAACCTCTCGCTTCCGTCGGGGGTGACTATTGACGTGAAGATGATGTAAAACAAACGGACGAACACTGCTGGCGCATTGCGGTGTCGAGCGCTCCGGTGCTCCCTCACAATACAGAACCAGGATTGTTTGGTTTGCTCCCCGCGCTCTCCTAGCACTGTACCCAGCATTGTTCGTCCGCCCCTGTTCCTATATTGCGCTACGAAAAAAGACGCTCGCCGTACGACCCAGTACGTCTCGCGTCTTTTTTCTTGCGCGCCTCGTGCTGCATCCAAAATTCCACATTCAGACGTTCACATGAACTGCACCACAGTGTATGAGCAGGTAGTGTAACTCCTCCCGCAATCCACCGAAGCAGCTTGCCGGGCGGCTCGAGATGATACAATGAGTGAACCGATGTTCTTCAAAGCCCTGAGCTTCAAGAGCACGATTCTTCATTAGCATTATTTATTTTTTTAATTTCTCATCATATGAAAGAAGATATGGAGGGCGGTGTGCATGAGTGCAATTGTGGATGTCATCACATGGGCATGGATGAAATGGGGCACCATCATATGTGCT
>JAKAHS010000053.1 GCA_021814825.1 bacterium
ATCTATATGTCGAAATATTGCTCGCTTCGCTTCTCGTTTTTTACTTCGCAGTTCATCCGAATACGCGGATTCTATGAATCGCAAGATAGAACGACCAACAGGTATGACAATTGGACAAATTAATAAAAAAAAGGTAGGATACTTTTAACGCATTAAAAGCGTTAGCTACTAGGTATAAACCCTAGTGGCTAATTACTGTAATTACATCATGGGGAAAAAGCGGATCGTAAAAAAAGGAGGTGAGAGCGGCGGATCGCGAGCGCGAGGCGCCTCTGCTCGTGCGCCGAAGCGCAAGCTCGACACGGGCGTCCTCAACATCGAAGCGACCTACAACAACACCAAGGTGTCGTTCGCGGACACGACGGGCAATGTCGTGCTTTGGTCTTCAAGCGGTTCACTCGGTTTCGCTGGCGCCAAGAAAGGAACTCCATTCGCAGCGGCGAAGGTCGGCGAGCTCATCGGCGAACGCGCAGCAGCTATGGGTGTGCGCGAGGCATCGGTAGTCGTGGTCGGCGTCGGAGCAGGTCGCGAGTCAGCGATCCGCGCATTCACGACCAAGGGTATCAACATTTCAGGAATCAAGGACATGACGCCGGTTCCGCACAACGGTCCGCGCGCCAAGAAACCACGCCGCATCTAAACATTTTTATCATCACCATTTAGAGCCATATGAAGATCGGACCAAAATATAAAATCTGCAAGCGACTCGGCGCCAGCGTCTTTGAAAAGTGCCAGACGAAAGCCTTTCAGATCGCTGAAGCACGCGCACCGCGCCAGACCTCTCGCAAGGGCGCACGCGGCGGCAGCGACTACGGTCCTCAGCTCATTGAAAAGCAGAAGGCGCGCTTTACCTACGGAATTTCTGAGCGCCAGTTCCATCGCTATGCCAAAGAAGCCATGGAAGGCCACGGTTCGAACTCGGCAGGCGAACTGCTTGCACGCCTTGAGTCGCGCCTCGACAACGTCGTATATCGCGCCGGCTTCGCACCGACTCGCCGCGCGGCACGCCAGATCGTCTCTCACGGCCACATCACCGTTAATGGCCGCCGCATGACCGTCCCGTCGTTCCACGTGGAGAGCGGCATGACGATCGCGATCCGCACCGAGAGCCGCACGAGTCCGTTCTTCGCGAACCGCGCCGAGAAGATGACCGAGTTCCGCACGCCTGCTTGGATGGAGATCGGCGACAGCGGTTTCAGCACGCAGATCACCGCGAACCCGACCGCAACCGCCACGGATGTAGCCTTCGATCCCGCTATCATCATTCAGTTCTACAGCCGTTAACTCATCAAGTTTTTAAAGTTTGTAAAGTTCGGAGTTCATAAAGTATCGCCCACAAACTTTGAAAACCATTTCTTAACTTTACAAACTTTATAACTTTATAAACTTTACGAACTCAATCATATGATGGAATACTCGATCATGCTCCCGAGCAAACCGCGCATCGTCTCCGAAGAGGAGATGAGCGGCATGTATGAGATAGACGGTCTCTACCCAGGCTACGGTCACACGCTTGGCAACAGCTTGCGCCGCATCATTCTTTCATCGCTCCCGGGCGCTGCGATCACGAGCGTCAAGATCGAAGGTGTCAACCATGAGTTCTCGACCCTTGCCGGCGTGCGTGAAGATGTCGTCACCATTCTGCTCAACCTCAAAAAGCTGCGCTTTGAAGTGCTTACCGACGAATCGCAGACCGTGCGCATCTCAGTAAAAAGTCCGAAGAAGGTGACCGGCGCTGACGTGACCGTGCCCGGTCAGGTCCGCCTCCTCAATCCTGATTCATATATTTGCGAGCTCACCGACAAAAATGCTTCTCTCGAAGCGGAGTTCCACATTGAGCGCGGCCTCGGCTACGTGCCGCGCGAAGTGCTCAAGAAAGATCGCGTCGACATCGGCGAGATCAGCGTTGACGCCATCTTCTCACCGGTACGCCGCGTGAACTATGAAGTGGAGAACATGCGCGTCGGCGATCGCACTGACTTCAATCGTTTGCGCATCACCATCGAGACCGACGGTTCGATCACGCCGAAGCGCGCACTCGAAACGGCGATCGAGATCCTCATCACTCAGCTCAAAGCGATCGTCGGCTGGCAGGAAGAGAAGCTTGTCGAGGCTCCGGCAGCCGCTGCAGAAGAGACCGCGAGCGAGCCGGCTGGCACTTCAGCTAGCGAAGAGAACGTCGAAGCGATGAAGACCCGTGTCGAAGACCTTGAGCTCTCGCCACGCACGGTCTCGGCACTTCAGAGCGCCAACATCCGCACGGTCGGCGGCATCGTGCGCAAGAAGGAGAAGGATCTCCTCGACATCGAAGGTCTCGGCCCGAAGTCGATCCAGGAGATCAAGCGCGCACTGTCGAACTTCGGCATCACCCTTAAATAGTTAAAAGTTCATAAAGTCCGTAAAGTTATAAAGCACTACCAGAAGACGACTTGCAATTTTCTTTACAAACTTTATAACTTTATAAACTTTTCACTTACTTACCATGAGACACCACAACGCAAATAAGAAGTTCGGACGAGAAGCGGGTCAGCGCGAGGCGCTTTTCCGTTCGCTCATCCGCTCACTCTTCGTCAAAGGTTCGATCACGACGACCGAAGCCCGCGCGAAAGCGATCCGCCCCATGGCAGAGAAGCTCATCACGCGCGGCAAAGACGCCACGCTCGCTGATCGCCGCACCCTCATTGCTCGCATGGGCGGAGATGCGCGCATCGCGCACAAGATCGAGACGATCGCAGCAGGCTTCAAGGATCGCGCCGGCGGCTACCTCCGCATCGTAAAGATGGGCCCGCGCAAGGGAGATGGAAGCCCGATGGCGACCATTCAGTTCACCGAGAGCACGAAGTAATTTTGCATTTTCAGTCATTCACGCTATACTAGCCACCACTTATGTTGACCATCGACGCACAAGGAAA
>JAKAHS010000013.1 GCA_021814825.1 bacterium
GGGCCAACAGGAATCCTTCCCTCCGTTCGCGCCCGCCTCTTTTTTGCTTTTTTATTTCTCTATTCCTTCATTCCTTCTTCTGCCCCCTGCCAACTTCTCTCCCCCATTCCCTCGTTCCTCTATTCCTCGCAGGTATCGCACCGGTATGATACATTCACCGTATGAAAACACCTCGCAAGATCGCCCCCGAACGTCGGCAGCCAGCGCCCAAAAAAGACGCCGACGCCTTCCCTATGCGCATCAATAAATATCTGGCGCTCCAGAATTACGCCACCCGCCGCGGCGCTGACGAGCTCATCGAAAAAGGGTTTGTCACGGTAAATGGCAGACTCGCGAAGCTCGGCGACATCGTGCATAAGAAAGACGAGGTCGCCGTAAAGAGCAGCGCGCCGAAAAAGAATTACGTGTATTTCGCGTACAACAAACCGCGCGGCATCGTCACGCACGGCGCGCAAGGGCAAGAAGAAGAGATCAGCGAAGTGGTGAAGAAAGTTCCGGAGCTGCGCGGCACCTTCCCCGTCGGACGGCTCGACAAAGACTCGCACGGACTCATCATCCTCACCAACGACGGTCGCGTTACCGACCGACTTCTCAATCCGAAGTTCGATCACGACAAAGAATATGAAGTGATGGTGCACAAGCCCCTGCGCAACAATTTCAAAGAGCGCATGGAAGGCGGCGTGAATATCGAAGGATACCTGACGAAAGAATGTCATGTCGACGTGGTCGGCACGATGAAATTCCGCGTCACGCTCCACGAGGGCAAACGTCATCAGATCCGCCGCATGGTCGCCGCACTCTACAACACCGTCGCCGACATCAAACGCGTGCGCGTTCTCAATATCAAACTCGGCAGGATACCGTCAGGCGGCTTCGCGGCGATTGGGGGCGACGATCTTAAAACCTTTTTGCAGAAGCTCGGGTTGGAGAGGTAGTTCTTGATCGCTTCCGCCGTTTTTCACTGCGTTCCAGATCTGCGGAGAGAGAGGGATTCGAACCCTCGGTACCTTTCGGCACACAGACTTTCCAGGTCTGCCAGTTAAACCACTCCTGCATCTCTCCAAACATCATCTAGTATCTTCTGGATCCTCAAAAAACCGCCTTACAAAAACAGAGCGACCGCAGTCGCTTAATTGTTATACCAAAAAAACAGCGGTGGCGCACTATTTTATAGCACGGATCGTCCGCTCTCCGTCTTCACCGTCGGAGCCATCTTCATCGTTCGGGAACATCTCCTCGTATGATTTTATCGTATGTCTTCCGCCGCGCTTCGCTTCGTACATCGCCGCATCAGCGCGTTCTATGAGTTTCTCATGTGTTTCCCCTTTGCGCAGTGCCGCAAAGCCGATGCTCGCTGACACATTGTGATCTGCCGCAGGATATATCTCTTGGTATTTCTTCGAACACTCTTCCTTTGCCCTTTCTGAACCGCGATCGACAGCCGCTATCAATTTTTCCGCCAAAAGACGAGCGTCTTGTTCCTCAACATCAGAAAGCACGACCGCAAACTCATCGCCGCCAAGACGCGCCAACACGTCGGTCGGGCGATGAAGTACGCTTCTCATCTCATGGGCGACCGTTTTAAGATAGATATCACCCGCTTCATGACCAAGTTTATCGTTCACCGACTTGAACTTGTCGAGATCGATGAACAGTACAAAAATTTTAGGCACATATTCATCAGGGCCAGCCACATGCCCAATTTTCTTTTCAACATTTTTCTCGAAACGATGGACGCGCGAGACTTCAGCGTTCGCCTTTTCCATGAAATCAGCGCGGTTCGAAAGGCCAGTAAGAAAATCGAACTTCGCGCGAGACTCGATCGACCTTACTTCTTCAAGCAAGGTCTTGAAGTGCATTTTCATCATGCGCTGATCTGCGACCGCTTCAGCCATGCGTCCGGGATCGCCGCTCTCAAGCGCATTGAGAGTATCGTTATATTCGAGCCAAAAATCATGGAGATGCCCGGACACCGAGTTGGGATCATAGACGAATATCTCCCGATGCGGCGTCTCAAGGTGCTTGGTCGGTTTCAAGCCCGCTTCTTTGGTGTGTTTTTGACCTCCTTCCATATTCATGGTTTTCATTGTACACCTATGTTCAAAATGCGCTAGGAACTAGCCGACGAGCGCTTTGATGCGGTCCTCGATCGGCGGATGGGTTGAGAAAAGACGAGCAATAGCGTTCGACTTCGCATGCGCGCCGAATGGATTGCTGATGAAGAGGTGCGCGGTGGCGTTGCTCGCGTGCCGCATCGGAGCGCTATACGCTTCGAGTTTGCGCAGCGCCGACGCGAGACCCTCCGGATAGCGCGTGAGAAGTGCGCCCGATGCATCTGCAAGAAATTCGCGCCGACGCGAGATCGCAAGTTGCAGCAATGTCGCGACGATCGGCGCGAGGATCATCACCACGATCACCATCGCCGCCGCGATCGGATTCTGACGCTCTTCGCGATCACCGCCTCCCCACCACATCGAACGCAGTGCGATGTCGGAGAGCATAGCGATGAAGCCGACCAGCACGACCGCGATCGTCGATACTAAGATATCGCGGTTGCCGACATGCGAGAGTTCATGCGCGAGCACGCCTTCGAGCTCGGTCTTGTTCATGATCGCAAGCAAGCCGGTCGTGACCGCGATCGCTGCGTGTTCTTTGTCACGGCCGGTCGCGAAGGCGTTGGGTGCCGGATCATTGATGATGTAAACGCGCGGTTTGGGAAGCCCTGCGGTGATCGCAAGATTCTCAATCGTGTTGTGCAGATCGTGATACTCGCGCTCATCGGCGGGCTGTGCGCGCGAGAGCGCGAGCGCTACCTTGTCCGAGTTCCAGTAACTCCAAATGTTGGTGAGCAGCGCGAAGACGACCGCGACATACAAGATGCCGCGCGCATTGAAGTACCACGACGCCGCGAAGCCGACCGCCACCACCACGCACAAGAAAACCGCCATGATGAGCCATGTCTTGGCGATGTTTTCATCTTGATGGGTGTATAAGTTAGTCATTAGCCATTAGGGTTTAGCCACTAGGGAAGAATTCAATTTATTCAGCATTCGCATTATTTCTTCCAAGTTTGTTTGTAAGTTCTGAAGTGCAGTAGATTTTATAAAACCAAGATTGCCAGCTATCAAGAGATGCGTCTCAAGCTCTGCACCTGACGCGAACGCGATTCTCACGAACTGCGAATATTCCGCTCTATGCTTACGCGCGTACCCTTCAGCAATATTTGCAGGGATCGAGACTGCGGCGCGACGTATTTGATTTGTTAAACCGAACAGTTCTGACTTCGGGAAGCTCTCCGTTGCACGGTATATTGCTGTCACAAATGCGACAGATTTTTGCCATACGACCAGATCTTTGTATGACTGCATTTGGTTTTCCCTAGTGGCTAGTGGCTATACCCTAGTGGCTAGAACTGTACTTTAACGGGTTCTCTTTCTGCGCTGTCATTCTCTCCCAGTTCAAAGAATTCCATCTTTGAGAAGTTGAACGAACCGGCGATCAGATTGTTCGGGAAGACCGCGAGTGCGGTGTTGAGATCGCGCACGTTGGTGTTGTAGAAACGGCGCGCCGCCTGGATCTTGTTCTCAGTGTCGGAGAGCTCGGACTGAAGCGCGAGAAAATTCTGATTGGCCTTGAGCTCCGGGTACGCTTCAGCGACCGCGAAGAGCGACTTGAGCGTTGAGGAGAGTGCGTTCTCTGCCTGACCCTTGTCGGCGAGAGACGTCGCACCCATCGCCGCCGCACGCGCCTGCGTCACATTTTCGAACGCGGTCTTCTCGTGCGTCGCGTATCCCTTCACGGTCTCGACGAGATTCGGAATGAGATCGTAGCGGCGCTTGAGCTGCACATCGATATCCGCCCACGCTTCCTTCGCCCGCTGTGTCATGCGCACCAAATGATTGAACGCACCGATCGCCCAAAGAATAATAACGGCAATGATGCCGAGGACAATGTACGTAGTCGTCATAATATGCCAAGTATAACAAAAAAGAACCCGCAGAGCATGTTGCCTGCGGGTCTTAAGGGTCATCGTGATCTGGCGTTCGTTTAGCGCACCGACTTGACGTTGAGCTTGCCGAGCGTGCGCTCGACAAGCTTGCAAAGAAGGCCTGTGCTCAGCTTCGAGAACTGGTTTCCTTCGAGCGGGTGGGTCTTCGTCCCGCACGTCAGCAAGTTGCCGGAATCATGCAGGTACCAGCCCGGGATCGCCGTGACCGTCGATGCGCCGATATCCATGCCGGCGATGTCGATCTTGCGTTCCTGCGCTTCGGCGATGCGGACAGTCCGAGCCAAACTGCGCAGGGAGACCGTGGAATTGCGGCTGGTCTGAATGCCGAAGTGGGACTTGCCGCCGGAGCGATGTTCCGACCAGACCGCCACGTCCGCGCCCGCACGATAGGCTGCTTCACGCAGGTTGGGCTTGCCGAAGATGAAAGCGACCTTGACGCCATTGCTGAGCGTCTTGATGTCGCCAGTCTTCCGGAACTCCGCATCTGACTTCGCCCACGCCGCATACTGACCGTAAAGCGCGTCGAGGTCTTCGATCGCACGATCCACGAACGTCTGCCAGTCCCCATCCGTCTTGCACCGGCTGCGCCGCGCTTTGAAGAGATAGTGGATGCTCGTCTTGTCGATCTTCTCGACGTTGTCGCTGGCGCAGGCCAATTCGATGAACGGCTTCAGGCCGCCGTCGCGAATGAGGCCATGCTTCTCGCAGAAAAGTTTGAAGCTCGAACCGCGCTTGAGATGCTTCTCGTGCTGGTCGAGTTCGCCGCGGCCGGTGTCCATCTCGATGACGTTGAAGCCGACCTTCTCCTCCTCCGACAGGCCGTCGCCGGCGTCGACGAAGATGATGATGCACTCCACTTCCTTCGGTACTACGAACTTCTGCGCCGCCCAAAGGCAGAGAATGGCGTCCGTGTCTGGATGCCGGTGAATGACCAGCTTGTAAGGCAAGCCGGCGGTAGCGCCAGCGGTGTTGAGGGCGACAGCGAGAGCTGCGTTGTTCATGGTTGCATCCTTTCAGGAATTGAACTACGGAATGTTTCGGAAGTCCTTGAACAGATCACGATACTATGTGGAACTGTCTGCGCAAGACGTTACCATGTTTTTAGTTGAAAGTCAAACAAGCGCGGGCCCGCCATTCGGCGGGCCCGCGCTTGTTATTTTGCTTTGGTATTTTGGTCTTGGTTTCCCTAACACCTACAAGCTATTCCCTACAACCTTGGCTTACTAATACTCCATCCCGCCCATGCCCGCAGCAGGATTCTCCTTCTCTTCTTTCGGCTCTTCCGCAACCGCCGCTTCAGTCGTGAGGAGTATCGCCGACGCTGAAGCCGCACGCTCCAAGCCGGTGCGGGCTACCTTGACCGGATCGACGATGCCTGCCGCGATCATGTCTTCGATCACCGCATTGTTGAGCGCGTCATAACCGGCATTCGCCTTTCCGTTCTTCACTTTCTCAACGATCACGCCGGCGTCGACGCCCGCATTGTCTGCGATCTGGCGCAGCGGCTGCTCCAGTGCGTGAAGCACGACATCATAGCCGACGCGCATCTCGGTCGTCATCGCATTTTTATTTTTCTCAAGCGTCGCTGCGAGTTTGACCGCCGCCTTCACGAGCGCCGTGCCGCCACCTGCCACGATGCCTTCTTCGATCGCCGCCTTCGTCGCGTTGACTGCGTCTTCGATCTTGAGTTTGAGATATTTCATTTCGGTCTCGGTCGCCGCACCGACGCGGATGACCGCCACGCCGCCGGAGAGTTTCGCGAGACGCTCTTCAAGCTTTTCGCGATCGAACTTCGATGTCGTATTCTTGATCTGTGCGCGAAGCGCCGTGATGCGCGCGTCGATCTCCTTCTTGGCTCCGCGGCCGCCGACGATCACGGTCGAATCCTTCGTCGCGATCACCTTGTGTGCGCGGCCGAACATCTCAAGCGAAACGTTCTCGAATTTCAGTCCGACGTCTTCCGACACCACCGTCGCGCCCGTCATCGTCGCGATGTCCGCAAGCATTTCTTTCTTGCGATCGCCGAAGCCCGGCGCCTTCACCGCAAGAGCGCTGAACGTGCCGCGCAATTTATTCAATACGAATGTTGAGAGCGCCTCGCCGTCCACATCGTCAGCCACGATCACGAGCTCTTTCTTGCCCGACTGCGCGACCTTCTCAAGGACCGGCAGCACTTCCTGGATCGACGATATCTTCTTGTCGGTCACGAACACATACGCATCGCGCATCTCTGCTTCCATGCGCTCGACGTTGGTCACCATGTAGGCCGAGACGTAGCCGCGGTCGAACTCCATGCCTTCGACGACTTCCTTCTCGATGCCGAGCGACTGGCTCTCTTCGACCGTCACGACGCCGTCTTTGCCGACTTCTTTGATCGTGTCGGCGATTATCGTGCCGATCTCTTCCGACTCCGCTGAAATGGTCGCAACCTGGCGGATCTCATCATCGCTCTTGATCTTCGTCGCCGATGCGCGCAAGATCTCGACCGCTTCCGCAGCTGCTTTCTCAATGCCGGCACGCACACCCATCGCCGAGAGGCCGGCCTCCGTGTGCTTCATACCTTCCGACACGAGCGCCTGAAGAAGGACGACCGAGGTGGTCGTGCCGTCGCCCGCAATATCGTTGGTCTTGGTCGCGACTTCCTTCACGATCTCCGCGCCCATGTTCTCGAATTTATTGCTGAGAGAGATCTCTTTTGCGATCGAGACGCCATCGTTGGTGATGGTCGGGCTTCCATAGCCCTTGTCGAGCGCCACGTTGCGGCCGCGCGGGCCAAGCGTCACCTTCACGGTGTTCGCCGCCTTGTCGATGCCGCTTTTGAGCGCGCGACGAGCCTGTTCATTGAAGAGGATTTGTTTTGCCATATGATCAAGTTAGAAAGTTTCTAAAGTCTACGGAGTTTATAAAGTTCATAAAGTTTGTAAAGTTCTTAAAGTATCCCGGGTTTCCACTTTAAGGACTTTAGGAACTTGGAACTTTATGAACTAATTTTTGCCAGAATATTACTCTCACTGATGATGTAGTATTCGACGCCGCCGATCTTCACTTCATCGAAACCGTATTTGGAGAACATCACGCGGTCGCCAACCGACACTTCGACCGGACGTACCGAGCCGTCGTCGAGCAGTTTGCCATCGCCGACTGCCACCACAGTGCCCTGCTCCGGCTTCTCCTTCTGCGCCGTGTCAGGAATAATAATGCCAAAACTTGTGGTCGTACCCATCTCCTCAGGAGAGAGCGGGCGCACCAAAACGCGATCAGCGAGAGGTTGAACGCCGACGCCTGTTTTCATGGTTAAGGTTTTTGCGACAGCTCCCTTTTTGGTCACCTTCTTCGCCGGCTTCTTCGCAACCTTCTTTGTAGCCTTCTTCACTTTCTTCTTCATATATAAAAGTTGTTAGGACTAATAAAACCAAAGGCTCAAAACCCTTTCGTTGAGATACTATAATCGCGCAGCGGGTAGCACGCAAGAGTCTGTACAGCTTCCATCCTCAAAGAACTTCTATTTGCGCCCAAAAGCTACCCATGCTACTATAGGACGCAATGACAGGGAGCGGTATATTACCGTATGTACAGATAGCGTTGTCGATCCTCCTTATCGTGTCGGTGCTCTTGCAGCAGACCGGCGCATCTCTTGGAGGCGCTTTTGGCGGTGACAACTTTACGGCTGGCTATCATACGCGCCGCGGTCTTGAGAACGTCTTGTTCTACACGTCGATCATTCTTGGCATTCTTTTTGGCATCTCTGCATTTCTTGCACTCATACTTAAATAGCTTTTAGCTGGCAGGTGTTAGCGGGCAAACCCCCGACCTCCAAAGCTCGTTGGCTGTTCATCTTCATGCTCTCTAAACTCATCACTCCACTCCGCACTCTTTTTGTGCGCGCGAAAGAGATCGTCCGTTCATTCAGCGCAAGCGGCCGCGCGCTCTTTTATCTGCTCGCGCTTCTCATCATCGGCAGCTCGCTTAGCCTTTTGTTCATCATCAATGAAGGTCTCAAGGTCGACGTGCCGGTGCGCGGCGGCTCATACTCGGAAGGAGTGATCGGCACGCCGCGGTTCATCAATCCCATTCTCGCGATCTCCGACGTTGACCAGGACCTCGTCGCGCTCACCTACGCCGGCCTCTTGAAAGAATCACCAGACAATACGATGGTGCCCGACATGGCAGAGGGCTATGACGTGTCACAAGACGGCAAAACTTACACCGTGCATATCGACCGTACGGCACGCTTCCAGGATGGCACGCCCGTGACCGCTGACGACGTGGTCTTCACCATAAACAAAGCTCTCGATCCGGCGATCAAAAGCCCGCGTCGCGCAGACTGGGAGGGAGTGCAAGTCTCCGAGATCGATCCGTATACCGTCCAGTTCACGCTTGCCAAACCCTACGCGCCCTTCGTCGACAATCTTTCGATGGGCATCCTTCCCAAGCATCTGTGGCAAAATGTGAGCGCGGAAGAATTCCCATTCTCCGAACTCAACACGACGCCGGTCGGCTCCGGTCCGTACCAGGTGACGTCGGTCTCTCGCACGTCATCAGGTATTCCGTCGTCGTACACGCTGACCGCCTTCGCGAACTATACGCTCGGCGCGCCGTACATCACCACGTTCACGCTCCGTTTTTATCAGAATGAAAGTCTGTTGGTCTCTGCACTCCAACATGGCGATGTTGAGGCCGGCAGCGCCATCTCCCCCGCCTCTCTTTCCGACCTGCACGGTCTTTCGGGTTCGCATGCGATTTCCATTCCTCTCAACCGCGTGTTCGGCGTATTCTTCAATCAGAATCAAAGCACGGTGCTGCGCGACAAGACGGTGCGCCAAGCGCTCTCCACCGCGATCGACCGCAGTGCGCTCGTGGCGCAAGTGCTCGGCAATTACGGAAGCCCGCTTACCGGACCGATTCCACCCTCGCTGCTAGGACAGACCGGCATCACGCAAGATGGTTCGAATGCCGCGGCTGCGCCCGCTCAATCCGACGCGAGCACGACCGATCCAATCGCCGCAGCGCGCACTTTGCTTATCAATGCCGGGTGGAAACCGGGCCCCGATGGCGTCCTGCAGAAAAGCGTCAACAACGGCAAGTTCACACAGACCGTCCGACTCGCCTTCTCACTCGCGACCGGTAACGTCGACGAACTCACCTCAGCCGCACAATTCGTGAAGGATGCGTGGACCCGCATGGGCGCCGACGTCACCGTCAACGTGTACGATCAAGGCGATCTCTCGGAAAATGTCATTCGTCCGCGCAAATATGATGCGCTGCTCTTCGGCGAGATCGTCGGACGAGGTCTCGATCTCTACGCGTTCTGGCATTCAAGCGAGCGTAACGATCCGGGATTGAACATCGCGATGTACGCCAATCCGACCGTCGACGCACTTCTTGAAAAGTTGCGCGCGGCAGACGACGACAGCTCGCGTCAGTCGATCCTCTCAAGTATCGCGACGCAGATCAACAACGATCAGCCGGCAGTATTTCTGTACTCTCCCGACTTCGTGTATGTGACGCCTGACACCATGAAAGGCATGTCGTTCGGCATCATCGAAGATCCGAGTGACCGCTTTGCGACCGTCGCGCGGTGGTACAACCAGACGGACAGCGTATGGAAAGTGTTCGCACGTTAGTCTTAAGTCAGTTTTAAGTTCGTTTTAAAAATTACTCATTATCAATTCATTATTGACCATTCATCATATGGAACATCAGAATAATCATCAGGGCGGTGATCGATCAAGAGGCCGCAGCGGTAGCGCACGAGGAGGCTCTTCAGGATCGCGCCCAGCTCACCGTCCGAACGTTCTTGCATCAGCCTCAGGCGACGGCAAGACCGAACTCTCCGGCGCCGGAGCGCGCATCGCACGGCACACGCCGTCCCCACGCCCCGCGCACGCGCCGCGAAGACGGCCTCTCGCACGAGGCGGCAGCGCAGGTAGTATGGCGCCCGCAGGACAAGCTCGTCCACACACTGGCGCGCGTCCAGCCTCGCGCAGCGTCGCAGGCACCGGTTCTCCTCGCCGCGGCAAACAAGCGCGCATGTTCACCATGCCGCCCGCGCCGAAATCGCTGCGCGAGGTGGAGCGAAAAGCTCCTCAGAAACCGCTTTCAGAACTCGCCGCAGGCGACGTACGCATCGTGCCGCTCGGCGGCGTCGAAGAGGTCGGCCGCAATATGATCGCCGTCGAATACAACGGTGACATCATCGTCTCCGACTGCGGTTTCCAATTCGAAGACGAAGACACGCCCGGCATCGACTATACCCTTCCCAACACGTCGTACCTCGAAGCGAACAAGCACAAGATCCGCGCGATCTTCATCACCCACGGCCACCTCGATCACATCGGTGGCATTCCCTACATCATGGATCGCATCGGCAATCCGCCGATCTACACGCAATACGTCACGTCGCTCATGATCAAGAAGCGCCAGGAAGAATTCCCTCACCTCGCGCCGCTTGGCCTCAACATCATCGAAGCAGGTCAGCGCATCAAGATCGGCAACACGTACGTGGGGACTTTCCCGGTCACCCACTCGATCCCCGACTCGATGGGTATCGCGATCGAAACCGTGCATGGCCGCGTCGTCATTTCAGGCGACTTGCGCCTCGAACATGAAGGCGGCGTTCCGACGGAGAAAGAAAAGAAGAATTGGAGCGGGGTCGGCAAAGAGAAGAACCTCATTCTCATCAGCGACTCGACCAACGCCGAACAGCAGGATTTCTCCGTGCCAGAGAATCGCGTGTACGAAACGATCGAAGGCATCATCAAGAACACGAAAGGCCGTCTCATCATCGGCACCTTCGCCAGCCAGTTCGAACGCATGATCCACATCATCATGCTCGCAGAAAAATACGGCAAAAAAGTCGTTGCTGAAGGGCGCTCTGTGAAGACAAATTTGGACATCGCGCAATACGCGAAACTTCTCACACCGAAGCCGGACACGTTCATCCAAGGTCAGGATATCAGCAGTTATCCGCCCGACAAGATCCTCATCATCGCGACCGGCGCACAGGGCGAAGAGAATGCGGCGCTCATGCGCATCGCGACCAAGCGCCACAAGTTCATCACCTTCAATGAGCGCGACACGATCATGCTCTCGTCGTCGGTCATTCCGGGCAACGAAGTCTCGGTGCAGCGCCTCAAGGACAACCTATACCGCTATAATCCGACGATCATCCACTACCGCACCAGCGACGTGCACACCAGCGGTCACGGCAATATCGGCGAACTTATCTGGATCAGAGAGCAGGTAAAGCCGAAATTCTTCATGCCGGCATACGGTTACCACTCGATGCTTCGCTGCCATGCCAACGCACAGATCGCATCCGGCTTCCCCGAGGAGAATGCCATCGTGCCGGACAACGGCATGGCAATCGATATCATCGGCGGCACCAAACTCCACATTCAGAAAGACGCGGTGCCGTCCGAACCGGTGGCGGTCGACGGCTTCAGTGTCGGCAATGTGCAGGAAGCGGTGGTGCGCGACCGCAAGACACTCGCACAGGAAGGCATGTTCGTGATCATTGCGACGGTCGATCCGAAGACCGGCAAATTGCGCAAGAGCCCCGACATCATCTCGCGCGGCTTCATCTACTTGCGCGAAAATCAGGAGACGCTTCAGCAGGCGCGCATCATAATCAAGAAGACGATCGAGGACACGACGCGCAACATGCATCCGGTCAACTTCGACTATGTGAAGAACAATGTCACCGATGCGGTAGCGCGCTTCCTCTTCGAGAAGACCAACAAGCGTCCGCTTGTCATTCCGGTCATTCTTGGGCTGTAGTAATTCCCCGCAGAAACATTCAGAAGCGCGCGGCTCCGCCGCGCGCTTTGTGTTGACAGAATATCCCTATTCGTGCACTATCACCTCAGCCGCACAACAAGAGGAGATCGAGATGGCAAGAATAAAGCTTGTGATCCACCCTGCCGAAGAAGAACGCTGCGTTGGCGAGATCTGCATCTTTCGCTTCATGTATGCCGAAGTGTCCTGTGACGTTCCTCAGGAAGGACGTTTGATGGTCCTAACGCCGTTCGGGCATACGCTGCGAGTGGTATGCATTGAGCAACATGTTCCACATCAGAGCGCCGTGGAAATGATCGCGCATTTCACCACACCGCGAAGTGTCATCGAAGACATCATGGAGAAGGACAAGGATGGTGTATGGCAGCAAGCGCTGTACTCACCCATTCCGGCTCAGACCTTCGAACCACTGCCGTAAAAAACGTTCATCCTCGAAGACCGCTCGGTATCGCCGAGCGGTTTTTCTTTGCAAAACATTAACACCCAACGCCTCACTGATCACCGTGAATACAGAATCGGTTTCTTGTGTGAATAACAAGCCCATCTTTTTGAAGATCCGTCAGTTCGCGATCGATATCTTCTTTCTTGCGCTTTAGTGAGTGCGAAAGCTGTGCGGACGTCGCTGGCTTCTTGAGGAGCTCTCGCAAAATAGCGGCGCGGAGCTGGCGCGTCGAACCTTCGAATGTCGTCTGTTTGGTGTAATGCGCGCTTTTATGATTGAGCCGCACGCCGCACTTTTTCAAATATGCGCCATAGTCCATCCATCGCGCGTACAGATCGCGCGGCTCCGTGCCTGCGTGCGCAAGCACGTCCGCAACGATCGGCAGCAATTCACGATCGTTTAGTTTTGTCGCTCCATGCGCGTAATGATGAAATATGACGGTACGGATATTGGTCTCAACGAACACTTCCCTGCTGTTGAATGCGAACGCGGCGACCGCGCGCGCCGTGTAGTGTCCGACGCCCGGGAGCGTCTCGATCGCCGCCGCCTCGCGCGGGAATCTTCCGCCGAAGTCCGCGGAGATCATCTTCGCGGCATCATGCAGATATCTGGCGCGACGATTGTATCCAAGTCCCTGCCACACACGCAGCACGTCGACGAGTTTCGCGCGCGCAAGCGCCTGCGCAGTCGGGAACTTTTTCAAGAACGCGCGATAGAACGGCACCACGCGCTCGACCTGCGTCTGCTGAAGCATGATCTCCGAAACCAGGATCTTGTAGGGGTCATTCGTCTTTCGCCACGGCAAATAATCCCGATGCGGATACGTATCGCCGTCAAGTATTCGCAGAATGTCGCGCACCACTTTGTGCATGCACGTATCATAACAAAAAGTCCCGCACGAAGCGGGACTTTTTGTTAAGGTGTACAGCTTATCGCTGCTCCTTCGGACGTGCTTCAGAGACGGAGAGCATGCGGCCGCCGAAATCCTTGCCATTCCACATAGCAATTGCATTCTGCATACCTTCTGCTGTCGCCATCTCGACGAAACCGAAACCGCGTGAGCGGCCCGTTTCGCGCTCGAT
>JAKAHS010000014.1 GCA_021814825.1 bacterium
TTCTCAAGCGCCGTTAATTCTGGCAGCAGCGCGTAGTCTTGAAAGACGTAGCCGAACGTGACAAGGCGGAGCCGCGAGCGCTCATGCGACAAAAGCGCGGTCGCATCCTTGCCGTCGATATAGACCGCGCCGGATGTCGGATGATCGAGTAGGCTCATCTGATACATGAGCGTCGATTTGCCCGCGCCCGATCGTCCCATGATCGCGATGAATTCTCCATCATGCACGGTGAGATCGATACCTCGTAAGACTTGCGTCTCGACGGGACCATTTTTGAATGTTTTGATTATGTTGCGTGCCTCAATCATATAGGGTTCTATCTTCGTACATACGATATTTCACTTTATAAACTTTACGAACTTTAAAGACTTTATGAACTAATTCCTCCCCAATATCGAATCAAGCGTGTTCTTTCGCACGATCATGCGCGATGGGATGTAGCCCGCGATCACGGTCGCAATGACGATAAGAGCGATGCGCACCGTCGTATCGAGAACCGGCGCAACGATGATCGCAGCGCTGATCGGCAGCACGATCGGATGCGCACTTACATAGGGCACCAAGAACCCGTAAAGAACCAGCAGACCGACGCCCGAACCGATCAGAGCATAAAAGAGCGACTGGAATACGTAGGATGTTTCGATAGCGCGTCCGGTGACACCGATCCCTTTGAGTATGCCGATGAATTTTCGGCGCGTGAGCGCATTGATGAATATAACGATGAAGATCGTGATCGACGCGACCACAAGACCGACCGAGCCGATCGCGTTGCCGATCTGCGCGAACGTGTCCTTCACTTCTCCGACGCCGTTCGGTATCGCCTCGTCGAATGTCTGCACCTTGGCTACATCGCCCACACCGCTGCGAAGCAGCGTATCACGGAACGCTGCCGAATCAGCGCCCGACTTCAACAATATCGCGATCTCATCCACATTGTTATCCGTGCGTCCCATAAGAAGCCGAAGTTCATTTGCGGGCATGTAAATGCGCTGCGCGATCGGCGAGTTCGCGGTCGACACCAGAATACCGCGCACCGTCATGTCGCGCACGTTGCCATTTATCGTGACGCGCACTTTACTTCCGGGATATACATTCTCAAGCGGCGTAAGTGAGGGCATCTTGCCGAATGAATATCGGTCGACATAGAGCGAGCCGAGCAGCACGGCATCATAATCATTTTCGGAAAGGTAGCTTCCCTCTTTTACATACCCTGCCAATTTCCCGAACGCTTGTTCCGTATCCGGATCGATGCCGACGAATGACGCGCCGGTTTCATTGGTCTTGGTGTTAAGATCACCCGCATGCTCCTGATAATTCGCCTCGATCGTACCGCCTGAGGAGTAGCGCTCGGTGACCGTCTCCACCTGCGGCAACCCTCTGATGAGCGCGGCGACCTGCGCGCTATTCTCGATGTAATTCTTATTATCAAGGGCGGTGAGGATCACATCGCCGGTCTCTTGCGTGCGGTAGAGGTTGGTGATGCCGTCGATGAGACCTACCAGCACTCCGGTCACCACCACGAGATCGAGAAATGTCAGCACCATGACAAAGACGATGAGCGTGGTCGTCCATTTGCTCGCCCGGCGCACCTGTCGTAGTGCGAGATACCATCCTACGCGTATGTCGGTGAGGAGAGAATTCATGAGCGGTTGATAGTAGGCGGTTGGCAGCGAGCAGCTATCTGCCAACTATTTACTTAGTTACATCCGGATCCAGGACCACGATATCGCCATCGCCGAGGCCGGACGTCACTTCCACTTGCCCAAGCGAGTCAGCTTGCGTGATGGTGACCGGCACATCAACGACCGAATCGTCTTTCTTCACCTGTACCACCTGCGCCGCGTTTTTGATGAAGACCGCACTTTGCGGAACGACCAGCGCGCCCTGATCATGGCGCACCACGATCGAGACATTGGCGGTCATGCCGCTGCGGATACGCGTATCATCTCCGGCGATCTGCAGAACGGTCTTGTAGGTCGGCACGCCGCCCTGCTCGGTCGCACCCGGATCGATCGAGACAACCTGCGCTTGGAATGGCACGGAAGGACCGAGCGCGTCGAGTGTCACTGTCGCCATATCGCCGACGTTCACACTTACGATGTTGATCTCCGAAATGTAGGCGTCGATCTGGAAGGCACCGTCGCTGATGATCGAAATATCATCCGTGGTCGGCGAGACCACTTCGCCAACTTTCGAGTTCATGCGCGTTATCGTTCCGTCGAACGGCGCCATGATCACGGTCTTTGCAAGAAGCGCCTGCGTGTTCGCAAGATCGGCACGAGCTGCATTGACCGCCGCCGCCTGCGCGTCGATCGAGGTCTGCGTCGAACCGGACTCGCCGAGCGTGAGGTTGCTTTGCGCGGTCGCGAGGGCGGCGGCGGCGTTCTTTTGCGCCGTATTCGCGCTCGTGAGCGCCGTGCGTGTCGTATCCATGGCCGCGCGTGCCGCTGCGACCGTCGTCACATATCCGCTGATCACCGTTGCGCTTGCGCTTTGATTCGGTACAGCGCTCCCGAGCGCCGTGTTAGCGTCGAGCAAGAACTTGTTGACCGCCGCAATGTTCACCTGCGCTTCCACCATTGCCGTGTTCAGATCATCAGACGCAGAGAGGCTCGCTAATTCCGCCTTCCACGCTACGAGCATCGTCTCAAGCGAGACGCGCTCTGACTGGATCGAGGTGACCGCTTGCGTATTAGACGAATAAAAGACAACGGTCGGAGTTGCCGTGCGCGGGTTATTGAAGAACTGATCGGCCTTGTTATGCACCGCGTCATCAGCTGTCGTATAGGCATCCTGGATCGCATTAAGTGCCGCACTGTTTGCCTGAGTGAGCGTGGTCTGTGCCGCATCCACCGACGACTGAAGCACCGCCAACTGCTCCGGCCGCGTGCCATCTTTAAGCGACTGCAATTGCGCCTCGGCCGACGCAAGCGCCGCCTGTTTTCCGGCGACCGCCGCCTGTAGGTCGTTGTTCTCGAGGGTTGCGATAACGTCTCCCGCCTTCACCTTATCGCCCACCTTCACCGCGGTGCTGGCGATACGACCGTTCTGCGCAAATCCAAGATCAACGTCTTGCGCCGCTGTGATCGTGCCGGTCACATTGACCTGCGCCGTAAAATCGCCGCGATGCACGACCAATGTTTGGAGGTTGCTATTGCTTGAATGAAAAAAGAAGAACCAGATGATGACCACGACGACGACTGCGCCGCTTGCGATCCATACGATATTCAACTTTGTTGATCCTGTCTCATCCATACTACTTATTTTTTGATCACATTCCACATGTTCTGGTCTTCCCCTCCGTCTAATTTGAAGAGAGAGATGCCGCGCACGCCGAGCGATCGCGCAAGGTCTATCTTGTCTTTGATCGCCTGCGCATCGCTCCACCACACGATATTGGTCGGGGTCGCACTAGGCGCGGTCGTGGTCGCGCCATCCGAATAGCTGGTTGATGCCACGCCGACATTGCTCTGCGTCGCGCCGACAGGCAGTGTCGAAGTCTCCACGGTAGTTGTCGGCGTATAGGTAAAGCTTAGTTCGCCGGCTGCATTGCGAGCGGGCGTGATCCCGAACATTGCGGCGAGGTCGGTCGCATAGTTCGGATCGAACGCCCACTGCAGATCGTAACGGAATCCATATTCTGAGAGCTTAGTAAACTGATATTCATATCC
Organism: bacterium; assembly: GCA_021814825.1. Lineage (GTDB taxonomy): Bacteria > Patescibacteriota > Minisyncoccia > Phycocordibacterales > SBAW01 > JAKALC01. The sequence goes on from JAKAHS010000014.1 coordinate 3,672, forward strand.
GTAGGTCGCTACGCCGATCACGATCTTGCTCTTGGGGATCGACTTAGCAGCAAGCTCAACGACCGCTTTCACCCACGTCGGATCTGCGACCGGAATATACGGCGTACCATCGGCAGCAGCATTGAGTGTGAGATCGATCGTCCCTTGATCATATGCCATGATCTCCACGCGGTCGCAATATCTCCCGATCGCAGCATAGTCATTGGCGTATTGCGTCGCGTCTTTAGGCGGCGTTCCACTGTAGCGGTCAGCGACCGGAGTGCGCGGCTCCACCGCACAGTATAGCCACTTCTTCGTGCCGAAACGCTGCGCAAGTCCTTTAAGAAATGTCGAGAAATAATTCTTGGTCTCTGCTTTCTTCCCTTCGAAGTCGATATCGATGCCGTCAAAATTATTGTCTTTTATCAGTTTGGTAATAGCGTCTTCAAGCGCCACGCGCTTTTTCGTATTACTGAGCGTCGCATGGATCGCATCGCCATTACTCCACATGATGGTCGGCACGACGCGCACCTTCTGCGCGTGAGCGACGGCGACCAACGCATGTACGTCGGTCGATGATGCATAGGTGCCGTAATTCATCGCGTCGAATATCGTACCATCGGTCTTCATCGTATAGCCGAACGGCATCACCGACGTGAGCTCATTCACATGGGAAAGCACATCGGCAGTACCGGTCGCCATGCGCCAATACGGCACCCAGCCCCCCACCTCAAGAGAGGCTGGTTTCGGTACTGCTTTTTTTGTAGCAGTTGCCTTGACCGCTGCGCTTGCCAAAATCGGCATTGCCATGCACATCAGGACCACAAGCACGCTCGCGCGTTTCAAAAACAGATTCATATATTCAGTATACCAAAGAAAATGGCCGCCGACTTCGTCGGCGGCCATTCACACTTTCAAACTTTCTACTTCTCCATCACGACGCGACCTTTGGCGAAGCGGACTTTCTTCGGTGCGACCGCCGCCTCCTCTGCGCTGCGGAAACCGACCGGAAGAATGACCGTGGTATGGAGACCATCTGCCGAGAATCCGAGGATCTCATCATACTTCCCCGCATCGAATCCTTCCATCGGACATGCGTCGATGCCGCTGACCGCAGCGGTCGTAAGAAGAACGCCGAGCGCGATGTACGCCTGCTTCTGTGCCCACATGAGCCGCGCCGTCTCATCCATACCCGCGATCGCACCCTTCAGCATCTGTGAAAAACCGGCAAGCGCTTCCGTACTCACGCCGCGCGTCTGTGCGATGTCAGCGATGTACGCGTCCACCGAGGCCTCGCTCGGCACCTGCGCCGCCAGCACGATCAGATGCGAGGCGTCGGTCACCTGTGCTTGATCCCACGACGCCGCGCGCAGTTGTGCGCGCAGCACAGGATCACTCACCACGATGAACTTCCATGGCTGAAGTCCGTACGATGACGGCGAGAGGCGCGCCGCCTCAAGCAGCATGTCGAGTTGTGCTGCGGTCAATTTCTTATTCGTATCGAACTTCTTGGTCGCTTCGCGCCAATTGAGAGCGGTGATGATGTCGTCCATGTTCATAAAATATTATTACTATGCAGACACGATACCACGCCCGCATCGGGTGCTCCGTGGATAACTCAAGCGGAACACAAAAGAGGCGGATCTTCAAATCCTCAATTACCGCGCATCGACGAATGTCAGCGCCACGCCTTTCTTCCCCGCGCGGCCAGTGCGGCCGATGCGGTGTACATAATCTTCGTCGGTCGCCGGCAATTCATAATTGATGACGTGCGAGACGCCGGAGATATCGAGGCCGCGCGCCGCGACATCGGTCGCGACGAGCACCTGCACATGATCGCGACGGAACAGGTCGAGCGCCTTCTGTCGCTTACCCTGCGTCTTGTTGCCGTGGATTGACTCAGCTTTAAAGCCGCGCGTCTCCAAGATCTTGGCAAGTTTTTCAACGCCGTGCTTGGTGCGGCCGAAGATAAGTACTTTGTTGAACTCCGGTTTGATGAGCAGGTCATGAAGCACGTCGATCTTGTTCTCTCCCGGCTTGATGCGCACCACGTCCTGTTCAACATCCTTGGACGTATCGCCGGTCTTCACGAAGATGCGTGCAGGCGTTCGCAGAAATTCGCCGATAAGGCGTTCGACTTCGTGCGAAAGCGTCGCCGAGAAAAAGAGTGTGTGGCGCGACTCCGGCAGAAGACCGAGCACTTTGCGCATGTCAGCGATGAATCCCATATCGAGCATGCGGTCAGCTTCATCGAGCACCACCGTGCCGAAACCCGAGAGCACAAGCGACTTGCGTTCAATGAGATCTTTGAGGCGCCCCGGCGTGCCGATCACGAAGGCCGGCTTACGGCGCAGGTCGCTCATTTGCGGACCGATGCCAACGCCGCCCACGCACACGGTGCTCACTATCTGGAGACCAATGGTAAGACTCTTGAGTTCGTCGCGGATCTGCGTAGCAAGCTCGCGCGTCGGCACCATGATGAGTACGCGCTGCGAACGATCCTTCAGCACCTTGTCGATAAGCGGAATGAGAAACGCGCCCGTCTTGCCCGATCCGGTGTCGGCGATGCCAACCACGTCTTCGCCGCGAAGGATATGCGGGATCGAGCGATCCTGGATCGGCGTCGGAAGCAGGTAGCCTTTCGTCACGATCGCACTCTTGAGCGATGCTTCGATATTGAAATCCGGGAACTTGTGATCAGGAATGAAATGTTCGACTTCTTCGGTGATACGCGCTTTGTTGATGAACTTCGAGACATCGATCGACGTCTGTTTGAAGCCACCGCGACCGCCAAAGCCGCCGCGACCACCCCCGCGGGCAGGCGCCGCACCACGACCGCCGGCGCCACTATACGAGCGACCGCCGCTTGCTCCACCGCTGCGTGCTGGGCGGCTAAACGACCCTGATCCGCCGCGAGATGAAGATGAGTATGGACGCGCAGACGAAGCCGACGAAGACGCGCTCCTGCCACTGCCAAAGGCGCGAGAAGGGCGTGCTCCGCCCCCTCGTTCACCTCCCTTGCCCCCTCCACCCTTACGAGCACCTGAATTACCGAGATATGTCATATGCGCAAAGAATATCAAAAAACTGATTATTTGTCAACAATGAATTGACAGATGTGATCTTCAGTGCTATTTTTGCAGCAGTAGGACATTACCACGGAGGATTGACCATGGACCACACCCTGGCATCACAGCCGCAGCAGAAAGACATTCGTCTTGACGTGAAGGTGCGCAACAACCTCATCCTTCTCAAGATGGAGGATGCGGACATCATGAACGTCGCTGAGCTCTCAAGGCAAAGCGGTATTCCACGCACAACACTCGACCAGTTCATTAACATGACCATCTCGCCGCTCACCGAAGAACTCGGGTGGCGTCCCGCAGTCATCCAGCTGGCAGACTTCTTCAAGTGTTTGCCCGAGGATCTCTTCAGCGATACGCACATCCAAAACGTGCTCGACACGAATCGATCGCATGCCGAGATGAATTTCGCTGAAGCAATGCTGTCGCTTGCGGAAGACCGAGCCGCGAAGCTCTTGCCGGAGAACATCCTAGCGGAGCATGAGCTTGCTCGTTGCTTACGGGAAGGGATGAACACGCTTTCCCCGCGTCAGCGTCACGTGCTGGCTATGCGCTTTGGTTTCGACGGAGAGGGTGGAAAAACGCTGGCCGAGATCGGAGCGATACTCGGTGTGAGCCCCGAACGAGCGCGCGGCATAGAACAGGGGGCGCTCCGGTCGCTCAGACATCCAAGTCGCTCAGAGGTTCTCCGCGAATTCTTGAGCGAGTAACGTCCGTACCTCGCGAACAAGCCGCAGGCATGCACCATCGCCTGCGGTTTTTTCTTTGCTCAAAAGACAGATATCTGCACTGAGCATCTACACCTCTTTGCGCTGCCACACACTGAGTATCTTCTTCCCCTCTCGGTGCGGGTAGTCATACCAGCCGATGTTTTGAAAATAATTCGCAGCAAGGTCACCAATCACCAGCCCGTCGTCGTGCCAGATCACATACCCCTCTGCATCAGCGCCGATCGGCACCAGCCGCGGCCCTTCGACCATCACCAGATAGCCGCCCGGCTTCAGCGACGAAGCGATGCGCTCTAGCTCTTTCGCCGGATCCTCCGCATGCTGAAGGACGAACACCGAGAGCGCTACGTCGATATCGCGCGCATTGCACTGACCGCGCGGCTCGAATCTTTCTTGATCGTCAACATACTTCTCTGCGAGCAGCAGCATGTTAATGCTCATATCGACGCCGACCACATAGCAGCCGAACTCATCGATGAGCTTCTTCGACAATCTGCCCATGCCGCAGCCGAAATCAAGCACGCGGCTATCGCTGTCGAGGAGTGCGCGGTCGCGCAAGAATGCGATCATGAAGCCGGTCTCCTCATCGAACTTATCCGGCTGATGTTCATCGGGCGTGAGCACGATGTTCTTCGCATGCTGGAGATTGATCGGATCGAAAGCTTTTTTGAAATACTTCATGTCGTCATGTTTGCGGTTGACGAAACCTCTACTCTCGCACCAGCGCCGTCGCGGCGAGCAAGACCATGCCGATCACCACGATGACCGCCGCGACCATGAACGCCGTGCTCACGCCGTACGCTTGCCACAGGAATCCTCCGCCGATGCCCGCGACGAGCGCGCCGAAACCATTCACCGCATTGAGCCAGCCGAGTCCGCCGCCGCGCGCATATTCTGCCGTGAGCTGCGATGCAAGGGAACGCTGCGTCCCGTCAGTGAGAGCTGGGAACAGACCGAACACAAAGAAGCCGAGAGCGAGCGCCCACGCATTCTCCGCCGCATTGAGCATGAAGTAGCTCACAATAAGAAGAGCGAAACCGCCCATGATGATCGTCCGCGCGCCGACCTGGTCGCTCACCTTTCCCGCCGAGTATGAAAAGGTCGCGTAGGAGATGCTGTAGATCATAAAGAAGAGCGGGATATCCGCGACCATAAGTCCGAGCGATTCGGTCTTGAGCAGGACCACCGACACCGGAAGACTTCCGATCGCAAGGATGAATGTTGCGAGAAGAAAAAGTTTGAATCGGTTCGACAACTCGCCGAACGCCGCAAGTACGCTGCTGCGCTTTTCTGCGACCGTGCCCGCGACATCTGAAATGAAAACAAGCGTGAAGAGCGCGATGATGCCGACCGCGAATGCCGTGAGAAAGACGATGTCGAAGCGCAGCGGAAAGTAACGCAGCAAGAGGTATGCTGTGAGCGGACCGAGGATCGCGCCGATCGTATCCATCGCGCGATGGTAGCCGAACGACCGACCAAGCTCTTCTTTAGACACTGAGAGCGAAATGATCGCATCGCGCGGCGCATCGCGTAGTCCCTTCCCCACCCGATCAGTGAAACGCAGGCCGAGCGCACCGCCCACACTCGAAACGAAAATGTAGAACGGGCGCACGAGGACCGAGAGTCCGTAGCCAAATACCAAGAACGGTTTTCTCTTTTGAGACCGATCGGAGAAGTGGCCGGAATAGATCTTGAAGAAATTCGACGCCGCCTCAGAAACGCCATCGACGAGACCGAGCGACTCCGCACCTGCGTGAAGTACGGTCGTGAAGAATGCCGGGAACACCGCAAAGACCATCTCAGAAGAAAAGTCATTGAAGAGACTCGTGAGTCCCAAGAAGAAAATATTTTTCTGCAGTCCAAGTATGCGGTCTTTCATGAGGTATGCGCAATGATCAATCCTCCTTAATGGGAACGAAGACCCAGGCTGCAATGTAGGCGGCGATGATCGTCCACGACCAAAGCATGAGCACGAACACGAGACGCACGAGCGCCGGATCGATCTCGAAATACTCCGCCGCACCTCCGGCGACGCCGGCGATCACCTTATGCTTTTTTGAACGATGAAATTTTTTCATATCATGTGTTCACAATTTTCCACCATCATTCATTCTAATGTTCTTGAGAACATTAGAATGAATGATGATCACATCGAGAGGAACGCGAGAGCTTTATATACCAAGAACGCCGGCCACACGATCGCTTTGAGAACGCCGATCACGCCCGCCCAGAACGTCATTGCGTGCTGAATGTAATAGACCGCGGCACCGATGAACCCGAAACAATAGACCGCCGAACCGCACTTGCTGCGATGATGCCACTTTCTGTGGCAACACCCTTCTGCATTACGATCCTGTGTATCCATGATCATTGTGTAAATGCTAGTAATACTTCAATGATAGCAGAAATCAAAAGATGTCGACGCACACCTTGTCTGCATTTCGGCAAGGTTAAACCTTGCATAAAACAGATGAGAGCGCTTAAATCTACAATGGCGTCTTGACGGTCTTATAGTATTCGCGAAGCGATGAGAAGAGTCCGTCTCTCATCTCAAAGATAGCGACCTCACTCATGGCGATCTTGAGACTTCGTTTCGTGTCGATGAAATTAGCATCCCATTCAGCGATAACCGTGGTGCCATCTATCCAAAGATTGCGAAGGTTGAAATGGATATCTTTCTGCTCTCCGACAACTTTGCGCATCCAGTATTCTTTTATAGCGTCGATGCCGCTATTTTCTGGCTCACGAGGGTCGTGATAGGTTGCGTCATCGGTAAAGATCGTCGTAATAAGCTCCAGGTCTTGTGTCTCCCAAGCCTTTCCGTATGTCTCGATCAATCTTTTTACTTCTTCTCTCGTCATAGTGTTATTCATCAGGACTCAATCTAGCACAGAACCGCTACCGAGGGGAACCCTCTGTAGTCAGTCCCCACCATCATTCATTCTAATGTTCTTGAGAACATTAGAATGGAGTAGGTCCACTAGATCATCATGGTCGCGACGAATGCGATCAGAAGGAGCGTGACGAGATTGCTCGCGCTGTCCGAAACGAACCTCTTCCACGCAAGGCCGTCCTCAGATGTTCCCCAGAGAATATTCTGCCCGATGATCGGTGCCGTGAACGCCACCCAGATCATCACCACATAGTAGTAGACTGCGCTCGCCGGACCGCCGTTCTGAACCGTATAGCTCGTCACGAACCCGATGAAGAATGCAGTAATGAACGAGAGAAGCAACTGCGCCGAGTAGTTCTTCCACATCCGAGGCTTCGCTTCTGCGATCTTCTGCGCTTTCTCTTCTTCCGACAGTTTGTCGAACCCAAGATATTGCATGTGCCACTTCCCCATCGGGGTCGCGCCCGAATACCATAGCGTCCCAACGACTGCACTGATAATTGCGCCCAAGACACCTATCAAGATCACGGTGGTCATGGTTGTTTACATTAATGACTGATCAATGTATCTAGTATACCGCACTGGTGCGGAGGACTTAGAGTCTCGCTCCTCCGGCCACTGAATAGTCCTAAGAACGGCCCGACCGTATCAGATCGAGTTTCTTCTGTCGCGTCCAGCTTTTGATCTGCGCTTCTCGTTTCAAAGCCGATGACCGGTCCGGACACTCTTCGGTGTACACGATCTTCACGATCTCTTTTGAACGAGTGTAGTGCCCGCCCTTCCCCTCCTTATGTTGCTTGAAGCGACGCTCCAGGTCGTTAGTGACTCCGGTATACAGAGATGTGTCACCGCATTCGATTATATAGACGAGGTACATGGGGGATTTTTCTGGGACTTTTTAGTTTAATTCTGAATTAACTTAAAATCTTCTTGAGGTCTTGAGCGAGGTGGGTTTCTGATTGAGCAGGATAGAGATCTTTTAAACGATATGGGAAATATCCAGCAACCGCTTTCCATATCTTTGCACCATCATTAGACACCTCGTGACTAATCCCCGGTTGCCCAGGGTAAGGATTACCACTCATCCTATCTTTGAAAAGTTCAGGGTCCTCGGGAGATATAATGTAGATTTTTAAGCCGTTCGCATCTATCGCTTTTGTCAAACAATCATTGATGTGCTTATCTCTAAAACTATAGCCAACCACAAACAATCGCGCACCTGGCTGCGAAATCGCTTCTTGAAATAGTTCGAAATACCAATTAAGAAGAGGGCTATTTTTTAAATCCTCTAACTTATTTGTACCTAGAATCATTTGCTGACTACCATCATGAGACAACCACCCAAGAGAACCGTGTAGTTTTATGTAGCAGAGATCTCCGACCGAGGATAAATGTTTCTCTTTGAAGCCAGCAATGAAGGTCTCGTCAGGAAGAGTGACGTGTTGCCTCGCATCGATTTGGCTACTCTGAATACTTTGACCGTAGTCGCGGTATTGGTACATCGGCAATCCTAAGGGCACGATATGCACTTGTCTTTCAAGAAACAAATCTTGGTTAAGGGTGAAGTGGAAACCTGTCTCCCCTCCGCGTCCGGCAAATGACCCGAGTAGCTTTGACACCTCTCTGACATCAATGCCGGATTGACGATAACCGCCTATGTGATTATTTTTCAAAGCGTCGTCCATCGACGTAAAGCTTTCAATAATAATTTCTAGAAGGACGTCCCGGTCCTGACCTCGAACGTTTGCATAGATTGATTCAAAGTCAAAGGCTTCTTTCAGCCGTTCTTTCACCACAGGTATCGTGTCAATCTTTGGGTTGTTAAGCATCTTCGACCACACTTCTCTTGCCAAAAGACCGCCGAAATTTGCGGTAAAACCTGCACCAGTAAGAAGTATGTCTTTCTTGAATTTCATGGGGACAAACCGATTTCGACCCTACCGGGTCGTTTAATACTTTTTGAGGCTGCTGGAAGGCTAGGCGTATCTCCCAGCTCAACCACACTCAATCACTGTCTTGTTTTTAGATGCTCTGCAAAAACAAGACGTGCTGTTTGTTGATTCCGAGATTTTCGAGGTCAATCTTATCGTCGATGCATTTTTGATATAAGTTTTTATCGATGGTTGCAAATGAACCCGCGCACTCATTGATGATATTTTCCAAAGCGAGCTTTTGAAGAGCTTCACAATCTGACACATCCTTAAATCCGAGGAATTTTACGAAGCCGTCCTCATACGTTGAACAAGCGGCCAATTCTGATCTTGGTTTGAGAAAAGAAAGACACCCTTCTGCAATCAAAACAAGTGTTAAGAGAATCAGAATTATTGTAAGCACGGTGTTCTTATTGCTTTCCTTGGCAAGTAAGTCAGTTGTAGTATTTGGGGTTAATAATCCCGACATGCAAAAATTATAACACTACTTCTGACCAAGCCCTCGTCCTGCTGGTCTCGGGACGCACGTTCGGCCTGCTGGCCTCAGTACTTCCTCGCTCGTCGTTCGGTCGCCCTGTAATTCTGCCCTTCGGCTCGGCAGGAGCCTCGCTCAGGACACTGAATTTTTATTGTCGCTTCGCTCTGTAAAAATTCGTGCTGGGAGACTAGGGATCGAACCTAGATTCACGGCTTCAAAGGCCGCTGTCCTACCA
>JAKAHS010000015.1 GCA_021814825.1 bacterium
TGATCGAAGCAACCTTCACTTCAAAGTATGGCTGACGGTGGCCGCGGCGCTTGAAGTAGTTGCTCTTGGCTTTGTACTTTACGACCTCGACTTTTTTTGCGCGGGCGATCTTGAGAATTTCAGCCGAGACCTGGGCCCCCTTGATGTACGGTTCGCCGATCGTGGTGTCCTTGCCGTTGTCGACGACGAGCACTTTGTCGAAGACGACCGTGTCGCCTTCTTTGTGTGCTGCACGCTTACCATCGACGACCGGAAGCTTGATCTTTTCGACGCGGACAACATCCCCTTCCTTGACAAGGTATTGTTTTCCTCCTGTTTCGATGATAGCGAATTCCTCTTTCTTGGCTGTCATAATGCTCAGTACTATACCGGAAACGGTCAAAAGAAGCAAGTTTCTGGCGTTGAGGCTGTCTCAAAAGAAAAAGAGGCGCCTGCGTGCGCCTCCCTGAAGCATGAACTTTGGCTGGGCCTGTCGTTCCAGCGTGTGTTTGGCTGTCGTCGTCCGACGCAGGGTTACCCGACATGTGGTGTAGAGCGTTCCGGAATCGCTCTTGGCCAGGGCCATCCACCAAGTGTCCCTCTAGGTCACAGTCCTCGAATGTCGCAGTCATCTCCTGTAACCCACACCACAGCAAAGTCCTCGGGCACTGTACCACGTCTACTCCTTCCCCTCAAGCATTGGCTTGTCGATCGTGTCGATCTCAAAGCCGACCGCCTGATCGGTGATCTTGAGTATGTCTTTGTCGACCTTGCCGAGCTCCTTGTAGCCGGCGTTGAAATGATTGACGGTCGTCGAGAGCGAGGTGCCGAGCTTTTTGTAGTAATCCTCATACGACTTGAGATGGCGGCCGAGCGCTTCGATGTTCTGCTGGATCTTCTTGAAATTTTCCTCGACCTTGAACGCTTTCATGCCGTTGGCAACCATCGAGAGATATGCCATGAACGTGGTCGGCGATGCGATGATGACGCGCTTGTCGCGATAGGCGTAGTCGATGAGATTGCGCGCATTGACCTTACCCGGATTCACCTCGCCGACCAGCAGGTCGTAATAGATCGCCTCGGCGGGAATGTACATGAAGGCGATCGGCAGCGTGCCATCCTTTTCGCGCACGTACTTTGCGGTCTCGTCGATGCGCAGTTTGAGGTCGTTCTTGAATTCCTTCTCAAGCGCTTCGCGCTGCTCCTCGCCGACCGCATTGACGAGGCGCGTGTAATTGTCGAGCGAGAACTTCGCATCGACCGGGATGATGCCGTCTTTGGTGAAGATTGCCGCGTCGACCACTTCACCGTTGGGAAATTGGTACTGCATCTGATACGCCGTGGGCGGCAAGAATCCGCCGAGCACGATCTCAAGCGACGCCTCGCCCCAGTTGCCGCGCTGCTTCTGATGCGTGAGGACCTTTTCGAGATTGGTCAGCTGCTCGGCGATCGCGACGAACTTGGTGGTGGCTTCGTTGGTCTTGGTCTGTTCGCGCGCCACTTCGGTGAGTTGGCGTGCTACGAGGTCGCGAATGTCGCTGGCGAGGCGCTGACTCTCACCGAACTGCGTTTTCATGGACTCGAACATGCGCTCGGTCCCCTCGCCCATTTTGCGATCGACCAGCAGTGCCAAGTCGTTCGTCTGTCGCACCATGTCCTGGAGCTGGTTCTGCAGGAACATGAGTCCTTGCGCGCTCTCGCTCTCCTTAGGCGCGCGCAGATGTCGCCATAGGAAAAAGACCGCGACGAGGTTGAGCACGAGAAGAATGACGATCAAGGCTTCCATGATTGTGCTATTATAGCATCATATGAATCATCACGAACTCAAGGAAGCCGTCAAGGACGCGATGAAAGCTCGCGACGAGCGTCGGCTCCTCACTATGCGCGGTCTGCTCGCCGCGGTTACCAATGAACTGGTCGCAACTGGTCGCAAGCCGACGGAGGAGATGGAGGAAGAAGGCATCACGGCGCTCATTCGCCGCGGTATCAAACAGCGCAAAGATTCAATCGAACAGTTCGAAAAAGGCGGCCGTGCTGATCTCGTCGCGAAAGAAAGCGCTGAGCTTGCGATACTTGAGGCCCTCCTCCCTGCTCAGATGTCGCGCGAAGAGATCGAGACCATCGCACGCGCCAAGATCGCGCAGCTTGGCGCCGTCGATAAAAGCAAGACTGGCCAGGTGGTTGGCATGCTCATGAAGGAGCTCAAAGGAAAGGCAGATGGTTCCTTAGTGAAGGAGGTCGTAGAAAGCCTCTTCTAAATGTCCGTTGAGGATCGCGAACAGCCGCCCGCCTGTTGACAGAACTGAAAACATATGGAAAAATGGCGCCAGACAGTACCAGACAGCCAACCTTCTAACCAACTTTCTTCGCAGGAGGCTTCAATGAGGCACGGAACAGGAGAACGCCCCGCTCAACCGGGCGTGATCATCAATCTTGAGAGCATGCCAGACGGCGTGTGCAGTGTCATGGTCGGCGATCGCACATATAAGTTTTACGTCGATTTTTCCGTCAAGGATCCCTACCACGTCATGGTGACCGCTGAAGGCAAGGACATGTCTTTTGTCCAGAATGCGCAAGGTGGGATCGAGATGACGTCGTACGGCAACAAGACACATGTGCATGACGCCTTGATCGATGCAGCACGAAAGGTTGCACGCACGATCTTCGAGTTGTCGCCGGATGAAAAGATCCGATTGGCGCCGCAGCCTCCGAAGACGCAAGGCCAGGACGGTCACGCGCGGTTCAAGCAGGCCGAGCAAACGCCTCGCGCCGCCAACGAGCAGTTCTAAGAAAGGGGGTGCGCGGTGGCGGTCACTCTGTTTGAGATCGAACATGCATTCGATCGTGTCAATAAACAGCGTGCGGAACTCAAGCTTGACCCAATTCAGTCACACTTCACGTACGCTTTCATAAGACTTCTCAACGAGGAATACCAAAAACTCAGCGGGGAGGACGATAAGAATGCGTTCTACGAGTCGTGGAATACGGTGCTCAACCGAATTGGTCCGCACAGCGAATCGATGCGTCATGGCTACAAGCAAGTTGCTGGAATTATCTTCGGGGCTCACGGCAACAATGCTCAGGCGCGTGCCAGACGTTTCGGCAAGCACAAGCCCGAAGCGGCTTCCAAAGATAAGAAAGTGCCTCCAAAGGATCTCGAAGTCGGACAAACCAGGCGGTTGCATTTCTGATGGACGGAGTTGCAACAAAATGGGCGCGGAGGTGGAAACACCTACCGCGCTTTTTCTTTTGTCTGCATCAGTATGAAGCGCCAGGGTTTATTCGCCCACGTCTCCCCTGCATACGCCACGCCGATGCGGGGCGTTCTTTGTATATGAGTGCGCGGAATATGGATGCCGCGATCCTCGATCCACACGCCCGAGCTAGTGCCGAGCTTCAGAGTATTCTGCGTGCGGCCGATCGAAAGTGCTTTGGTGAGTCGTGCTGGACCGTTTATTCCCTCGACACCGCGAATGAGCACCGCCGATGGGTACCCGCGCTTGCCGCACACGATGTTGAGCATCCAGTGCATGCCGTAGGTGAAGTAGACATACATCACGCCGGCGTCCCCGAACATGGGCGTGTTGCGCGGCGTCTCGCCGCGGCTTGCGTGCGATGCTTTGTCGCTGAAGCCATCGTACGCCTCGACTTCGGTGATCATGTACGCAACGATCTCCCCTTTTATGCGGCGCACGAGAAACTTGCCGATCAGATTTTGAGCGACTACTGGCGCCGAGCCCTCAAAGAAGATATGGGGTAATCGTTTACCTCTTTGCCTTGCATGGCGCACACAAACACTTGTCTTTGGTGATATGTTCGTCGAAGTAATCTTTGCCATAATCCCATGTTATCTCATCGCCTGGCTTGATGGTCTTTTTGGCAATCAGGTAGGCGTGGCCGCGGATTACGTCGGCCTCGGCGTTCGGTTTGCAGGAATGGTTAGCATAGCGCGCCGTGTTGAGGCGGGTGCTGCCATCGACCGTTACCTTGCTGTTGATCTCAAAGAGATATTTATTCTGCGTGATCACCTCGACTTCCTTATTGGTGAGGCGCTTGCCGACGTATTCAAGGATCTTCTCGCCTTTCTTGAACGTGTCTTTCGCGAAGAGTCCGAGCCCGGCATACGACTTTCCTGCTTTCACTCGATGCTTATTCTTCTCATTCAATTCCGAATAGATATCACTCGCTGGTACTGCTGCTGACATTTTTCTTACAAAAAATTACTGATACAAAGGAATAGTATACCAGAGAATGTTTGAATAAACACATTTTTCATGCTATTTTATGAATTGTGCGATGTGTCGGCTCTATGTCCTGAGCTACGCGAGAGAAATGGGAGCGCCAGCGAGGAGGAATAGAAAACTCGTTTTCATATTCCGACGAGCGCAGCGCGTATTTCCGAGCGAGCGACGGATATAGGGCCGCGATAGCGGCCCTATCGTCTAACGGTTAGGACAGCGCCCTTTCACGGCGTAAATCGGGGTTCGATTCCCCGTAGGGTCATGGTAACGAAAAAGAGCGCACTTCATGTGCGCCTTTTTCGTACATGACCCCACGAGCAAGGTGCCTGCGCACCTTGCATGGGAATCGAACCGGCGGAGCATGTTTTGCGAGCACTCGGAGTCGAGCAAAACAGCGAGCCGCGTCCAGCAGTACTTAGGCTTTTGTGAGCAGAGCAAAACAAAAGTCTTAGTAACTGCGGGATCATTCCCCGTAGGGTCACAAGACGACCGACCCGGAAGCGTTTATCTTCCGGGTCGTTGTCGTTTGCAGACTGAAATATTTGCCAAAAGAAAAAGGCGCCGTACCCGAAGGTCGTGCGCTCTTTTGACCACCAGCTTGGACTAGGCCGGCTGCATGTTGGACGCCGCGCTCGTCTTCTTGCGGAAGTCCGCGTACATCCCGGCGACGTAGTCCATGTTGCTCGGGTCGCCCCGCAGCCATGCATTCAGTTCCTTGAGTGGCTGTTCGCTTCCAGGGCAGAGCTCGCCGCCCAAGTTCCCGATCGGGTGGTGGTTCTCGATGTAGAAGGCCTCCTCGTTTCCGTCCGGTCCGTTGTCGTTGATCAGCTTGAGAGCTCCCTGCTGGCAACAGGGGCAGGTGGCGAGACCAACCACCAGTTCCGAGAAGTCCGCTTTGTTCGTGATCTTGCTCCAGATGACATAGGATTTGAGCGGCATGTCGCACCGTACCTTTCATGAGAATGAACTCTTGGGATCTGCCAAGCCAGTGGTCGCTAAGACCATAATCTGCTGAGCATTAAAGCATCAATATATGCATTCGTCAACATTTAGTTGGCGCCTTCGCAGATCGTCTACGGCCGATGGAATACTACGCCCACCTTCGCTGAAGCTACGGCAGGGCGCAGCGTGCGCACTCATGCAGGACTTTCAGATCTGGATGAGATGCGAAGTCAAGATCGAGAAGCGAAGCGAGCAATATTGGACATATTGTGAGCGAGCATCGCAGATGTTGACGAGCAGATCGCCAGATATGGAAGTCCAGCCTACCGTCTCCCCCACTCTTCCTCTTGTCGTACCAGCAGAATCGGCGCTTGCTGCGGATCGCGCATGAGGGCGAAAGTGGTGCGTTCCATGCGCATTGATTGTGAGCCCTTGATAAGGACGACGTCGCCCTCCTCCACGAGCGGTATGAGAGCCTCGCCTGCTTGCTGCGCATCTTCGAATTGTAGTATCTGCGATTCTGGCATACCGCTTGCAAGCGCCGCTTCGGCGATGCCGCGCGCGCGGAACCCGACCGTTACGAGTATCTGCGCATGCTGCGCGGCGAGGATGCCGAGCTTGCGGTGTTCGTCGACTGAATACTTGCCGAGCTCAAGCATGTCGCCGAATACTGCTATCTTTCTGCCCGATGCACAGAGTGAGCCGAGCGTTTCGATGGCGGCTGTGACCGCCGCTGGCGAAGCGTTATATGAGTCGTCGATGAGCGTCGAGTCGTGAATGCCGCTGACGACGCGCATGCGTCCTGCGGGCGGCACATAGTTGCTCTCGAATGAGGCAATGATCTGTGGCAGCGGAATATCGAGGGCGACGCCGACTGCAGCGGAAGCGATGAGTGGCAAAAGCGTGTGCGCTCCGACCGAACCGACGATGTGCGCATGTGCGCGTGCGTCCCCGGCTATGATGTCTGCTTCCATGCCGACCGGAGACACGTGCGGACCATCGGTACAGAGAACGTCGGTGCGTGCTCCGCGTACAGTTGCATTGTTGCTCTGTCCAAAAGTTATTGTGCGCGCGTCTTCTGGCGCGCGCGCAGCAAGCGAGAGCGTACGATCGTCGTCGGCGTATATGATGAGTGTGCCGCCTTTTTTGAGCGCGGTGATGATCGACGCCTTTTCTTCAGCGACTTCTTCGGGAGATGAGAAATATTCGACGTGCACCGGAACTTCGGGCAAGCGCGTGATGACGGCTATGTCGATCGGCAGCCATCGTGCGACGTTGCGGATATCGCCAGGACGGTCAGCGCCGATCTCAAGCACGAGCCACTTTGGATAAGGCGCGCGGAATAGAATGAGAGAAAGCCCATCGATGATATTCTCGATCCAACGCAGTGGGTTGCTCCATGCGTTGGGACGTCCGAGGATCGTGAGCGGCAGGCCGATCTCGCTGTTGAAACTCTTTTCACTTTTACGCACAGAGAGATGTTGGACCAGGCTTGCATAGATCGCGTCCTTGGTCGAGGTTTTGCCGACTGAGCCGGTGATCGCAATGACGTGGGGTTGGTACTTACGAATGACCAGCCGCGCTTCTGCTATGAGAATAGCGGTAATGAGTTTTTTGAAAATAGATTTCATGGTGACTATCGGTCTGGTGGGACCTGGTAGTAGTTTATCAGAAACAGCGTCAGGTCGTGGAATGTGGTCGTCCATGTTTGCGACGCATATTCTGCACCTACCGGTTCGAAGGCGAAAAGGAAGATCACGAAACGGGCGTTATATGACGGGAAATAGCCGAAGAAGCTGTGCAGGTATTTGTCAGGATAATACTTGCCGGTTGACGGATCAACGATCTGCGCGGTGCCCGTCTTGGCCGCGACGCTGTAGTGGTCGAGCTTCACCGTGCCATGTTCGAGCGCGGTGTCAACCACGGTCGTCAGCATCTGGCTTACTTCATCGGTCGTGGTCGGCGAGAGTATCTGCATGCCATTTCCCCAATCGATCGGTTCCGTGAGTCCGGCGACCGTGCGAATGCTGCTTCCAAGATGCGGCGTTACGAGCCGACCGCCATTGGCAAGCGATGCGAGCGCGCGGATGGTCTCAAGCGGTGTCATGGCAATACCTTGTCCGAACGATGCGGTGTCGTCCTCGACCTGCCGCGGGTCCTTCAGATTCGACAACAAGCCGGATGCTTCGCTCGGCAGGTCGATACCGGTGCGAGTGCCGAGCTGGTAGCGATTCTGGAAGTAATCGCGAAAACGATCAGGTCCCAGTTGCGTGGCGATGTAGGAGGCGCCGACATTGAGCGATTGCGACAAGATCTGCTGCATCGGAATGACGCCGCGCGCCTTGAGATCGTAGTTGCAGATGCGCATCGTGTTGACCGTGATGCAGCCCGTATCGTTGTAGGTCGAATCCGGTTTAATGACACCGGCGTCGAGCCCGGCTGCCATCGTGAGCGGCTTGATGATCGAACCCATTTCATACACGTGCTGCGAGAGTCCGTTGGTGTAGATGCCGGTGTCGGTCTGCGCGCCGTAATTGTTCAGGTCAAAGGTCGGCGCTTGCGCCATCGCGTAGATCGCGCCGGTCTGCGGATCCATGATGATGCCGCCTGCGACCTGCGGATGCCACTGCGTCATATAATTCGCAAGCTCGCGCTCGAGTTCAGCCTGTACTGACGGTTCGATCGTGGTAATGACGTCGCCCTCCGGCTGTCCGCTCACCATATCTTTGACGCCCGCGAAAAGTTCGACGAAGAAGTTCGTATACAGGTCGTCGCCGGTGCGCTCGAGCGTGGAGTTGTATTGTCGTTCGAGTCCGTATCGACCGTTCTGCGTATCACCATCATAGCCGACGAAACCGATCGTCTGCGCGGCAAGCGTGCGCGCCGGATAGAATCGCCACACGTCCTGCGACACGACGACCCCCTTCTGTCCGAGTGCTTGGATCGCCGCGCCGGTGCTTGTTGAGAGCTGATTCGCTACGACGACATACTGCGCGCCCGGGCGTGCCTCCTTTGTCATAAAGTCATTTTTGTCGAGCGGTACGACGCCACTCAGTGCTTGATACAGCGCTTCGGGATCGGTGACGAGCGGCGGCTGAACGGCGAGCTCAACCCCCTTTTGGTTGGTGGCGGCTGCGATCTGTACGCCGTCCTTGGTGGTGAAATAAATGGTGCCGCGATCGAAGAGCGGATCGCTCGGCGCCATGAACTCATGATCGGCGCGCGCCGCATAATCATCACCGTGAATGACTTGAAGATAATACAAACGTCCGATGCACATGAGCGAAGTGGCAAGCACAAGAAGCGTCATGATGCGCACACGAAAAATGAACCGGCCGCGCCGTTTTGAGTCCGACGAACCACCTACCCGCTCTCCTTTATCGTACGATGGCATTATTCACATTATTCAGAGAAAGTGCGCGAGTATTCGTGTCGACATAGGCGATATCGGCTGACTTCGGTGTGACGAAGCCAAGTCCCGTGGCGAGTGCTGGCGTGAGAGTCTGGGTTTGCGCAAGATATTGTGACTGTAAAAGGCCGAGCTCGCTTGCGATAGCGGTTGCTTGTGCGTCTGCCTTCGCGCGCGTGGCGGTGCGTTCGACCGCGAGAAGGAGGAAGGTGCCGTAGAGAAAAGCGGCGACGACGATGGCGGCAGCACAGATGGCTATCATGTGCCTCGCGTAATTCTGGATCGTTAGGGCTTTGGTGTGCATACTTGATTCTATTCAGCGGTCTTCTCAATGATCCGTAATTTCGCGCTGCGGCTTGAAGGGTTGTGAGCGATCTCTTCGGCAGTGGGCGTGATCGGTTTCTTGGCAATGAGCACTCCTTTTTTATTCCGCGCCCACTCCGCAAAGACTCTTTTCACCGCGCGGTCCTCGATGCTATGGAACGTGATGACCGCGATGCGGCCCCCGGGTGCGAGAGTATTCCACGCACCGCGCAAGCCTTGGTCGAGTACGCCCAGCTCATTGTTGACCGCAACGCGTAGCGCTTGAAATGTTTTTGTGGCGAAGTGCAAACGTCCGCGGCGATATGCGGCGGGCACCGCACCTCCGATGACGTCGACGAGCTGCAGTGTTGTTTCGATCGGCTGATGTTCGCGCGCTTCCACGATCGCTTTTGCGATCCGGCGAGCATAGCGCTCCTCTCCATAGCCGAAGATGATGTCGGCGATCGTCTCTTCTTTCCATTCATTCACCATGTCGCGCGCTGTAGCTCCTGATGCAGGTTCCACGCCGTAGCTCATGTTGAGCGGCTCGTCTTTCATGAAGCTCAATCCCCTGCCGTCATAGAGCTGGGTGCGGTTCCAACCAAGATCGAAGAGAGCTTTGTTGATGCTCGTGATGTGCAGCTTCTGCAGTACGCGTTCGATCTCGCTGAAATTTGCGTTGACGACCGTCGCGCGATCGCCGAAAGGCGCAAGACGTGCCGTCACATTAGCAACGGCCTTCGGGTCGGCATCGAGCGCGATAAGTCTTCCGATATCAAAAGCACGCAGAAGCATTTCTGCGTGCCCGCCAGCGCCTGCGGTCGCATCGAGAATGATATCTTCATCGCGGGGCGACAGAGCGCCAAGCACTTCCTGCATCATGACGCTTTGGTGTGCTGTATTTCTCGGCGCGGCTTCCCCACCTTCGGCGCTTGCTTGCAGAGTGTGATATTTTTGAACCTGTCGCATGCCGCCTTCCTCTCGAATGTTGAGACGGCATAAGAAAGACTCAAAAACATTGGATAATGGATATGTAAGGACGGTGTTCATAGTGGTCTACAAGATGCCCAGCTCTCCCAATTTTTCCGCCATCTTGTCGGCGTCATGTTCGATGCGGCGCTTGTACTCATCCCACTGCTTGTCATTCCATACTTCGATGCGATCGGAGACACCAGCAAGCACCACTTTATTTTTGAGTCCCGCGAAATCTTTCAGATAATCCGGAATGAGTACGCGGCCAGCCGAATCGACATCGATCTCGGAGGCGCCGGCAAGAAGAAAACGTCCTAAGCCGCGGGTATCTGCCTGCCCTATCGGAAGTTCGGTAAGACGATCGGCGATCTTTTTCCATGCCTTTTCAGAGAAAACAAAGAGACATGCGTCAAGACCGCGCGTCACTACCAGCTTACTGCCGAGTTCTTTGCGAAACTTCGATGGCAGCGAGAGCCGCTTCTTATCATCAAGAGTGTGGGTGTATTCGCCGATAAGCATAGTGTAGAGGGAGAGGTGTTCGTGACACTCTATCCCACTAGAGTCCATCTTACTACACCGCTGTCCCACCAGCCTCCATTTATCCACAGCTGAGGCTTATGGTCTGCCCACGGAAAACCCCTGCAACGCTTTGTGTTGCAGGGGTTTTCCGTGGGCAGTAGCTATTATTTGAAGTTTACAGGCTGTCTGTCTGTCCTCCCTCTGCGGCTCCCGAGTGCGCGTTGAGTATCGCCTTGCGGGCGCGCTCTGGATCTGCTGCTTGCGTGATCTTGATATTCTCACTCTCTCCTGCCGTCTCGATCGTCAAATCGCCCATGCGGAATATGGTTTGTAAAAGCCCTTCCGTGTCGATCGTCACATCTTGCACTTTCTCGAGGCGCGCGGTTGTGAGTTCGCGGCTGAAGAGTCCGCCCTGGCGTATGTCAATGATGTGTTGGTTGGTTACCACGACCACGTTGAGATAGTAGGTCGTCCACAAGATGAAGAACATCTGCCATAAAAAAAGCAGCCACAAGATATAGAGGAACGCCAATAGTTCCGCGGCATTCTGTAGGGAGAGCGAGCTGAGAATGCCTCCTGGCAGAAGACGTAAGACGATGAGGGGTAGGACCGCACCGAATATTATGATCAGCACATTACCGACGAACACAAGCCAGTGCTTACGAACGACGTAGATCAGGTCTTCTCCTTCATCAAATCTCATAGCAATAGTGAGGCAGTGCCAAGCAGTGCGACGACAAGTGCGGCCAGGCCGCAGGTATATACGACCATGGTTACAATGGCGCCGATGTGCGATGGAGAAAAACGCAGCCAGTGATAGTACAGCGAGAGCGTCATGAACACGGTGACAAGGAGCGCCACATCAAGGACGCTCAGGATGATCGGTTTGCTGGTAAGAAATGTTACATCCATACAAATTCATTATAACGCAGAGTTCTTACTCTTCACTGCGCGGCTTCATGAGCGGGAAGATCTGGCATTCACGCACGTTCTTGTTCTCAAAGAAGCTGAAGAGACGCTCAGAGACGCCGAAACCGAATGCCGGCGGCATGCCGTATTCGAGCGCTTCCACATAGTCGCGGTCGAGGCGCTGCGCTTCTTCATCGCCCGCTTCACGCAAGGCCTGCTGATGTTCGAAGCGTTCGAGCTGGTCGAGCGGGTCGTTGAGTTCTGAGAAACCCTTCCCTATTTCTGAGCCCCCAAGGATCACCTGGAAGCGCTCGACTGTCTTCGGGCTCTCTGGTGAGCGCTTGGCGAGCGGCTCAAGATAGACCGGAACGCCGACGAGGAATGCCGGGCCGCTCATGGTCTTGCGGACCTGCTTCCACATGAGGTCGACGATGCGCGGAGTGTTGCGTGCGGCAGCATCCAGCGGAATCCCTGCTTTCTCTGCCGCTTCGACAGCTTCGGCGTCGGTGCAAGCAAGCGGATCGATACCGAAGCTCGTCCTGATCTGCTCGCAGAAGTCTATCCGCGGCCATGGCGCTGCGAGATTGACCGTATGATCGCGGTAGGTGAACTCCATCGTGCCGTATACTTTCTCCGCGATCGTGCGATAGAGATCTTGCACGAGCTTCATCCCTTCCTCCATGTTCGAGAACGCTTGGTAGAACTCCAACTGCGTGTAGTCTTGGAGATGTTCGTGCGACATGCCTTCATTGCGGAAGATGCGCCCGATCTCGAAGACCTTTTCAAAACCGGCGACGAGCAAGCGTTTCTGCCACAGCTCACCTGCTGAGATGCGCAGGTACACATCGATATCGAGTGCGTTGTGATGCGTGATGAACGGACGGGCGTCCGCGCCGCCCGGTTCGGTCTCCAAGATAGGCGTCTCGACTTCGAGAAAGTTGCGTGCGAGCAGAAAATCGCGGATCGTGCGCCAGAATGCGGCGCGGCGCACGACCGTCTCGCGCACGGCGCCCTCAAGAATGATGTCGAGGTAGCGTTGTCGGTACCGCGTGTCTTCATCTTTTATGCCGAACCATTCGGAAGGAAGCGGCAGGAGGGACTTTGCCGCCATGGTCCATGAGGAGACTTTGAGCGACCGCTCGCCGCGTCGGGTGGTAAAGGCTATGCCGGCCGCAGAAATGATATCGCCCTGATCGACGAGTTTCAAGAATGTGTCATACGATTCGTCGCCGATATCTTCGCGCCGGACGACCAATTGGATGCGCGTGCCGTCGAACAGGTCAGCGAATACGATACCGCCGTGCTCGCGCAACGACATGATGCGTCCAGCAAGCGAAACCGGTTCTTGGATGTCACTTTGTTCACGCTCGGCGAACGTGTCTAAAAAATGCGCCACCGTGGAGGTGTGCGGAATGTGCGACGGGTACGGATCGATACCCAGCTCTCGGAGCTCGGCGAGTTTTTTGAGGCGCTCCGCGCGCAGTGCGTCTTCTGCCATATGACTACCATACTAGCAGAAACCGAGCATTTAGACTAACGTACGCAAGACGCTTGGATCAAGCGGCGACCTGCTGGCAAACGCCATGATCTCGGAATTTCTCTGCATGCACACGACATACGGAAAGCCGAGGTCGGTGAGTACGCGTTCCAGAGTGCTTGCAGTAAAACCGGTCTT
>JAKAHS010000054.1 GCA_021814825.1 bacterium
CTCTGCTGGTACGCACATCGAAATGATCGCGCGCGACGGCGGCTATGTCGATCTCAAGATGCCGTCGACCGAGATCCGCAAAGTGCCGGAGACCTGTTTCGCGACGGTCGGTGAAGTGTCGAATCCGGAGAACAAGCTCGTGAAGATCGGCAAGGCAGGCCGCGCGCGCCACATGGGTATCCGCCCGACGGTTCGCGGTTCTGCGATGAACCCGGTCGACCACCCGTACGGCGGTGGTGAAGGACGCTCAGGACGCGGTTTGCGCCGCGCGAAGAGCAAGTGGGGCAAGCCGACCGGAAAAGGTCAGAAGACCCGCGCACCGAAGAAGTATTCGAACTACCTTATCGTTTCCCGCCGCCGTGTCGGTAAGAAACGAAAGGCCGCTTAGAGTACGTTCATTGAAAATCGCGATCTGCTTTGTTGCAGGCTCCGGGGCTCCCTCACAATATCAAACCAGTATTGCTCGATACGCTCCTCGCCTGCGCCTCGCATCTCATCGATTTTCAGCGAACTTAATGGAGAATGTTGCAAGTCAGTTGTTTTTCGGGTAGAGTGTGTGCACTCCCGCATGGCGGGTATTTAAATTGAAACCATGGCTCGATCACTTAAAAAAGGACCCTACGTCGATGAAAAACTCCTCAAGAAGATTGAGGGTAAAAAGCCGATCGAAACCGGCATGATCAAGACGTGGGCGCGCCGCAGCCAGATCTCTCCGGATATGGTAGGCTTCAAGTTCGGCGTCTACAACGGCAAGACGCACATCGAAGTGCTTGTTGGTGAGGACATGGTGGGCCATCGCCTCGGCGAATTCTCTCCGACCAAGAAGTTCTTGCGCCACGGCGGTAAGATGCAGAAGGAGCTTGAACAGAAGAAGAAGGAATCAGAGATCGCAGCAGCCCAGGCAGCGAAGGCCGCAACGACCGACACGAAGAAGAAATAAACAGAAAGCATATTTAACATCATGGCAGACGCAACCGCACAACTCTCGAACTATCGCCAATCACCGCGCAAGGTGGGGTTGGTCGTCGGTCTGGTGCGCGGCAAGCGCGTGAATGAGGCGCTCATCGTCTTGGATGCGATGCCGAAGCGTGCGGCGGAGCCGGTCGCTAAGCTCATCCGCTCCGCGGTCGCCAATGCGCGCACCAAGGGTATCTCACAAGACGACCTCGTTGTTTCGAAGATGACCGTCGGCCAGGGCGTCGTGTTCAAGCGCTCGATGCCGCGCGCACGCGGAAGCATGTCGATGCTCCAGAAAAAGTCGAGCCACGTCACGGTAGAACTTTCGAACGTGGCGCCGAAGGCGAAGGCCGTCAAGAAAACGTCAACCAAAGCTACAGCGGCGCCGAAGGCGGCAGAAGCTGAAGCAACCGAATAATCATATGTCTAAAGTCGTTAACCCATTTTCACATCGTCTGACCATCCTGCGCGACTGGCGTCATCGCTGGTTCGCTGAAGGTCGCGAGTACCAGCAGTTCCTCAAGGCTGACATTCTTTTGCGCGAGGAGCTTCTTCGCACGCTCCGCGGCTCATATATCGGCGGTATCGAATTCGAGCGCGGCGCCGGTACGCTTCGCATCATCATCAAGACCTCGCGCCCGGGTATGATCATCGGCCGCTCCGGCGAGGGTTCCACGAAGATCAAGAACCAGATCGTCGCATTCTTGCAGAAGAAAGGCATCAAGGTGCCGGAGATCAAACTCGACATCGAAGAGATCCGCACGCCGGAGGCGAATGCTGCGATCGTCGCGTACATGGTCGCTGAAGGTCTTGAGAAGCGCATGCCGTTCCGACGCGTGCTCAAGCAGACGATCGAGAAGGTCATGGCGAACCGCGAAGTGAAGGGTGTTCGTATCGCCGTTGCTGGCATGCTCGGCGGCGGTTCGATGTCGCGCACCGAAGAACTCAAACGCGGCCGCGTTCCGCTCCAGACTCTTCGCGCGGATGTTGACTTCGCACGCGAGCGCGCAAACCTTCCGCTTGGCGTCATCGGCATCAAGGTGTGGATCTACAAGGGCGACGTATTCGCAAAGGATGCCGTGAAAGAGACGAAGACGCCAGCCGGTCGATAATATAATCGAGAATCATCCATGCTTTTCCCTAAGAAAGTAAAACACCGAAAATGGCAGACGGCACGCCGCAACCCGAAGCGCGCGCTGGTCGCAACGCGTGGCGCCACGATCGCCTTCGGTTCATTCGGTCTCAAGGCACTGACACCGGCGCGCCTTCGTTCGAACCAGATTGAAAGTGCCCGCAAGGTCATCTCTCGCACGGTCGGCAAGACCGGTAAGGTGTGGATCCGCGTGTTCCCTGACAAACCATTCACCAAGAAGCCGCCGGAAGTGAAACTCGGTAAGGGTAAGGGCGATCCGGTCGGCTATGAAGTCGAAATTTGGCCAGGCCGTGTTCTGTTCGAAGTCGACGGCGTTCCAGCGGATGTGGCAGAAAAGGCCCTTCGCAAGGCGAACATGAAGCTGCCGCTCAAAGCTCGGGTAGTCGCTCGCGAATAAACACTATGGACTTCAAAAAAGCAACAACTGAAGAGTTGAAGAAATTCGTGAGCGAGAAGCGCGATGAAGTGCGCGACTTGCGTTTTTCTTCATCTGGTAGTAAAACACGCAATGTAAAGCATGTACGCGATCTACGAAAAGATATCGCACGCGCGCTCACGGCAGCGAATCAGAAGTAGGAAGAGGCAGGACAACGAAAACAATTATGGAACAGAAACCAAAGATCAAGAAGACGCTCAGCGGCACCGTGGTGTCCGACAAGATGCAGGAAACTGCCGTCGTCGCCGTGTCTCGCTTCGTGAAGCACTCGAA
>JAKAHS010000016.1 GCA_021814825.1 bacterium
ATGAGATCTGAACCACGTCTGATGCGAATACGCCGAAGTGCAAGTGCGGACCGGTCGCGTAGCCGGTCGATCCGCTGTAGCCGACCGTCTGCCCAGTCGTGACCGCTTGTCCTTTACTTACGCTGATGACCGAAAGGTGTGCATACAGCGTTGAGAGACCGTTGGTGTGCTTGATGAGTACCCACTTGCCGTATGACGCACCCGGACACGTGAGATCCGTGTTGCCGGTGCCAAGGACGATGCCGGGATCGGCAGACATAACACGCGTGCCAGGGCTTGCGGCGAAGTCGACGCCGGAATGCCCGTGACCATTATAGATCTGCGGATTTTGGGTTGCGAACGGTGTGTTGCCGAAATATTGCGTGATGCGTATGTTCGCAAGCGGCCACTGTAAGATATGATGTCCGCTTGTTGGCAGCGTTGAGGTATCAACTACGCCCTTGAGTTGGTTCTGAAAGGCGTTGAGCTCTTGTTCGAATTCATCCTCTTGCGCTTGCTTCTGCGCGATGAGTGCTTGATAGTTCGATTCTTTATCTTTGGTTTGTGCTAGCAGAGTGTTCTTGTCAGCGATCGTGGCTGCGAGCGCTTGTTTCTGTTGCGTCAGATCGAGCTTGAGCGCGGCAAGTTCATCGCGCTTCTGCTGCGTGGCGGTTCGTGTATTGGTGAGTGAAGTCTTCAGCGATGAAAGGTCCTTTACTTGATCGCGTAGGTCGTCGCGCGTGGTTGAGAGAGACACCACTTCGTCGAAGATCGAAGAAAGCGTGCCGCCTGAAAGAAGCACGAGTGCTGCCGGGCTCTCGTCGTTGTCGTTCAGGTCGCGCAAGATCGCTGCGATGCTCGCATTATCTGCCTGGATGCTTGTTGAGGTGGTAGCTATGTTCGTCGTAAGTGTCTGGATCTGCAGGTCCGCTCTGCTTATCTGCGTTTGCGTGAGCGAGATCTGTGCGGTGAGTTTTTTGTTGGCAAGATCGAGTGTTTTTAGTGCACTCTGAAGTGTCTGTTTCTGCGAACTGGTCGAGTCGAGTTCTTTCTGAAGTGCAGCGATCTCGTTCTGGATCGCCTGTATCTTTTGTGAGCGGTCGTCGATCTGCGATTGGATGTCGCTCTGCGTGTCGGCGTGTACGAAGCGCGCCAGCGGAGCGCACAGAGACGCGCACGCCACCAGGATCAGCAATAAGCGTGCGGCAGTGCGTGTTGGCATTTCTCTACTGTAGAACGTTTGCCGTATCGAGGCAAACTGGAGTGTCATATTTGAAAAGAAAAAGGGACCGATCGGGTCCCTATGGTATCTGTCGCGTGTGTGCCGTCACATTTTTGACGTCTCGTCATCCTCGCCGGGATGGATCATTTTGCTGAGAAACGGCATGCGGCTCAAGGTCCAGCCGACCACCAGGAATGCGATCACGATGCCTATGATCAATGCCAACCCAGGGTTGATCGTGTCCATTTCGTCCTCCTTTCTCGAGGAAAGTATTCACACCGCGAATGTGCGGTCTGCGCATACCATAGCACATAAATCACAAAAGCTCAATAGCTTTGGTGAGGCGTTGTTTCGTTACTTCTTTCCCCAGAAGTGCGGCGAGGGTGAATGGGTCAGGCGACTTTTCGCGGCCGGAGAGCGTGACGCGCATCGGCCAGAGCACGGCGCTCCTCCCCACTTCCGTGGCGAAGGGGAAAACCTGCTCCTTCACGCTCTCCCCGCTCCACGCGCGCTCAGAAATGTCATCGAGTATCTCGATAAGCACCGTGAGGTTCTTTCGCACGGCCTCAGCATCAGCCTTCGCGCCCGCAAGGAGCAGATCTTTCGAAGGAGTTGCTTCTTCGAAGAACGCGAACTCGCCTCCCGTGAGTGACTCGATCGCGTTACCAAGCGTCTGTGCGCGTTCTCGCAGAAGTGGAAGCGCGCGTGTCGCGTACCGCGGCATCTCTGCGCCGCGCTCATCCATGAGTATGGTGAGTCGCCCCATGAATTCATCGTCGGAGAGTCGTTTGAGGTGTTCGTGGTTCATCCACGCAAGTTTGACGTCGTCGAATTTTGCGCCGGCTTTTTGGACGCGGCTGATGTCGAATTTCTCCGCAAGCTCCGCGGCGCTCATCACTTCTGACTCATCCTCCGGGTGCCAGCCGAGCAGTGCTAAAAAATTCACGATCGCCTCCGGCGCGTACCCTTCTCGGCGATAATCGAGCACGTCTTTTGCGCCGTCGCGCTTGCTCAATTTCTTTTTGCCGTCAGGGCCAAGAATGACCGGCAGCGTCGCCATCTCTGGCGGCGTGATGCCGAGCGCTTCGTAGAGCGAAAGGAACTTCGGCGTCGAGGAGATGAATTCTTCGCCGCGCATGATATGCGTGACGCCCATCTCAAGGTCGTCGACGATGTGTGCGAAGTTGTACGTCGGATAGCCGTCGCTCTTGATGAGGATGAAATCGTCGAGCGCCTCCTCCCCCGCCGACAACTCACCGCGGACTAGATCGGTCCAGGTGTAGCGCTTGACCTCGGGCACGCGGAAGCGCAGCGGCTGCGTGCCATCCCACGCTCCAGGGTTGTGCGGTCGATGATCGCGATACAAGAATGGGCGCTTCTCTGCTTCTGCGAGCAGTCGGAAACCTTCGAGCTCGTCTTCGGTATATGGATCGGGGTATGCATACCCTCGCTCGATCAGGATCTGCGCGTACCTCTTGTAGGTCTCGAGGCGCTGCGACTGCAGATATGGTCCGTGGGGGCCACCGATGTCCGGACCTTCGTCCCATGTGATACCGAGCCAGCGCAGCGACTCAATGATGTGTTCGATCGAACCTGCAACCTCGCGCTCCTTGTCCGTGTCTTCGATACGAAGAATGAAGCGGCCGCCGTGCTTGCGCGCGAAAGCCCAAGCAAAGATGGCGGTGCGCACGCCGCCGACGTGCATGAATCCTGTTGGGCTTGGTGCGAAGCGTGTGATGATCATGGTGTGTTATTCGTGTGAGATGCCGATATCGAGCAGTGCCGTCGCGATCGTCTGTGCCGCATCGCCGCGTGCAAATGCCTTTGCCGCAGTGCTCAGTTGCGCCGCAAGCGAGGGGTTGTCGATGATGCGGTCGGTCTCAGAGATCAGGATGCCTGGCGTGAGATTGTTCTGTTCGATGACCGCGGTGGCGCCGGCGCGTGCATAGGCGAATGCATTTTTCGTTTGATGATCGCCAGCCGCTCCCGGGAGCGGAATGAGAATGGACGGCAGCCCCCACGCTGCGATCTCAAAGAGCGCAGAGCCAGAACGCGAGATCACGAGCGATGCTGCGCCTGCGGACATGCGCATGGCGAGATCGTCGAGATAGTCGAATGCGTGATAGCGCTCCGGATGCGGAGAATCATGGAGCACCAGTTTGGCGCGTCCCTCCACTTCAGTGATATTGGCGCGGCCGGTCTGATGAATGATCTGATATTTTTCGACGAGGCGCGGCAGCGCGGCAAGGATGGCATCGTTGATGGTCACGGCTCCTTGCGAGCCGCCGAGTACGAGCAAGACGGGCACGCCTTCTTGCAGTTTGAGATACTCGAACGCACCTTCTTTCGTCGGATGAAGAAGTGCTTTGCGCACCGGATTGCCGGTCACTGCCACTTTCTCTTTTGGGAAATATTCTGCCGCTTCGGGGAACGAGACCGCGATCTTGGTTGCGAACTTCCCTGCCCAGATGTTGACGCGGCCGGGCACAGAGTCGCTTTCGTGAATGATGACCGGAATGCGGAACAGTCGCGCGGCAAGGAGTGTCGGGAAACTCACATAGCCGCCTTTGCTGAAGACGACATCGGGATACAGAAAGAAAATGCGCACGACCGACTTGATGACGCCCCATGATGTCTTGAACAGGTCGATCACGTTCATGAACGAGAAGTAGCGCCGCAACTTGCCCGCTGAAGTCGGAACGAAACGGATGTCGTTGGCGACGAGCATGTCGCGATCGTACGGATCGGGTGCGGCATAATATAAGACCGGTTCGATGAGCCGGCGTTCGCGCACGGCATCATGCACCGCTTCTGCGACCGCGATGATCGGATAGAAATGGCCGCCTGTTCCCCCTCCGGTGAATAATATTTTCATATAGCTGATAGCTGGTAGGTTGTAGCTGGTAGGTTGTAGGCTTAACCCAACACCTACAAGCTAAAAGCTGACAGCTTGTTTCTCAGTGTAACAAAAATGCCGTCTTTTTGCTCATGCTTGTTTCATCCGCCGCGAGACGCTGAGTACAACGCCGACTTCGGCGAGGGCAATCGCGAGCGCAGTGCCGCCGTGGGAGACAAAGATGAGCGGAAGACCGGAGAGCGGGACGATCCCGACCGCAGTGCCGATGTTGAGGAACGATTGCCCGGCGATGAGTACGATGACGCCGACGACCAAGAGACTGCCAAAAGCATCTGGCGATCGCGCGGCGATGCGCAGTCCGAGCAGTGCGAATGCGGCGAAAAGAAGCACAAGCAGCGTGCTTCCGATGAAGCCGAATTCTTCTCCGGCGACGGCGAAGATCGAGTCGTCCATCGGTTCGGGAAGGTACGAGAATTTTTCCATACTTTGCCCGAATCCTCTTCCCCACATGCCGCCGGAGCCTATGGCGACGAGCGATTGCTGTGTTTGATAGCCGGCTCCGAGCGCGTCGGCGGACGGATTGAGGAATGTTTCAAAACGCGCGCGAAGATATGGACGGTAAAGTGCAAGCGCGCCGATCAGAATGATGCCAATAAAAACAAGACCCGCGAGATATGAGACGCGGCCGCCAGCAGCGTAGAGCATCGCGGCGCCTGCGATGCAGATCATGACGACGCCGTGCGTGTCCGGCTGAAGAAGGAGAATGCCGGCCGCAGAGCCGAGCACGAGTAAGAATGGAACCATACTCGCCTTGAATGTTTGGATGTCTCGTGCGCGCGCAGCAAAGAGCGCCGCAAGCAGAGCGACGGTGGAAAATTTCAACAGTTCAACCGGCTGGAATGAAAGCGGACCGAGCGTGAGCCAGCGGCTCGCTCCTTTGAGCGAGAGACCGAGCGGTGTGAGCGTGAGGGCGGTGAGGAAAAGCGACAAGATGAAGAAGTATGGCGTCCATTTGCGCCATGCGCGGTAGTCGAGATTGGCGATGACGGCGAGCGCGATACCCCCGCCGACGAAGCCGAGGAGTACCTGGCTTATGGCGACGCTCGAGAATGACGCGCCGCCGCGCGCGAGGAGTCCCATGGCGGCGGAGGTGAAGATGAGTAGGCCGAAGATGACCAGTATGCCTGAAATGAGCAAGAATGGCGTGTCGACGGAATGTCTCATGAGTTTATAAAGTTTATAAAGTTTATAAAGTTCGTAAAGTGCACACTTTTTACTTTATAGACTTTATGAACTTCCGACTTATTATGCGATCGCGAGCACCATGCCAAGGATCGCGCACACGATGCCGACGATCCAGTAGCGCATGGTCACTTTATACGATGGCCAGCCGATCGCTTCGAAGTGGTGGTGAAGCGGCGCGATGCGCAGTAATTTCTTGCCAAAGAATTTTTTACTGATCACTTGTGCGATATTCGATAGCACGGTCACGACAAGCAAAAATGCGACAAGCGGAAGCGCGGAGACGCCGCGTCCGCCGCCGTGCACATCGGTGAGGAACGCGACCACGGTGAGCAGGAGCGTGAGCCCCATAGTGCCGGTCTCGGAAAGATAGAATCGTGCGGGCGGAATATTGAACCATAAGAATGCAAGGAGTCCGCCGGCGACCGCGGCACACAGCGCGGCGAGATCGAAGAGGTGTTCATAGAACGCGATGCCGGAATATGCCAAGAACATGGACGTGAAGACGCCGCCCGCGAGGCCGTCGATGCCATCGATGACGCCGCCCGCATACATGAAGAGTGCGACGCATACGAAGAATGGGACGAACAGGACGCCAAGTTCAAGCGGAGTGGTGCCAAGCGGAAGTGAGACCGATGAGATACCGAGTTTGCTGTAGAACCACCAGGCGCACAGAAGCGAGACGACCGCGACGATGCCGAGTCGTACACGCAAACGAAGTCCGCCGCGCCCTAGTACTTCGTAGAAGTCGTCGATGGCGCCGACGATCGAGCCGAGGAGGAACGTTGCAAGCGGCACCCAGGTCTGCGCGCGGCTGATGAACGAGATGTTGCCCCAGAATGTCGAGTTCGTCCCCCATGCGACGAGGGCATACAGCGCTACGGTAAGGAGCACGCTCAGCCACACGATCACTCCGCCGAGACGTGGCGTCGAGCGCTCGTCGCCGGTGCGATCGCCGTGGAGGCGATTGAACTCGACCGCTTGCGAGCCGTCGAGTGCGGTCTTGCCTCCCTTCTGTTTCCACATCTCATAGGTGTACAGAAAGTGCGTGACGATCGGCGTGATCGCAATGCCGATCACGAAGGCGCTCACGGCGGGGATGAGGATCTCGGGTGCGGTGAATGTGTTCGGCATATCTCTTAAAATTTATTGCTGCGTGCGCACAGCGTTGATAAGCGCGTGAATGTCGCTGTAGCGACCTTGTTCGGTCGAATGCAGGACGACGGCGACGAGCGGATGACCGAGACTTTCGTCGAAGATCACGACGAGATTGCCGCCCGCAAGGTCAGTATAGCCCGTCTTTGCGCCGATGAGCCCAGGGATGTCGAAGAGCGGCGCGGCGGTGACCGCGGCGAGAGCTATCTTATTCGGGCCGATGATCTTGTCGCTGTCCGGCGTGAGCGTGCTTTCGAAATATGAGGGATGCGACCGATAGAAGTCGGCGGCGAGCATCGCGACGTCGTGTGGCGAGCCATATGCGCCGGCAGTCTCAGTGGTGAGATCAAGACCGGTCGGGTCAAGGAAATAGGTTTGGGCGAGTGACATATCCTGCGCGTGAGTATTCATCTGCTCGATGAATGCCTGCCCGCCGGCGCTTTCTGCGACAGCCGCCATGCCTTGGTTGGACGACACCAAGAGAGAATATCTGATGAGCTTGCCAAGCGGCCATGTCTCCCCCACCTTGAATCCAGAGCTGCCTTCGGTGGCCAGCGCTTGCTTGGAGAAACGCACCGAGCTCGTCGCGCTCATGACCGAGAGCGCTGCGTCGGCGGTCATGAGTTTGGTGAGCGATGCGAGCGGCAGCTGCATCTCGCTGTTCTTGGAGAACAGGATCTGACCGTCGCTTGGATCGTACACGATGGCTGCTCGCGCCGTGAGGGATTCGGGCGCAAGTGTGATCGGTGAAAGTACATGTATGGAAGCGACCGGCTGCGAATGCCGAGCGTGTTCAAGAAGCAGCGAGTAACCAATGATACCGAGCGCCACCGCGGTGATGATCATGTGTATGACATACTGTCGCTTTTTTGTTTTCGTATCGCTCATATCATTCATGGTCGGTTTCGATAGGTTCTGATAATTCTTCCGATGACGCTTCGTGCGCCGCTTCGCTGACTTCCGGGTGCGGCGTCTCAAGATCGTTCAGCTGTTTTTGAATGAGCTCGAAATCCGGAAGGTCGCCGATCTTTGAAATGCCGAGATGCGCGAGCAGGTCGGCGGTCGGTTCGTACAGATAAGAACGCTCGTTCTGAGGATTGGTCACTTTGCGCAAGAGACCGCGCATGGTGAGCGTGCGAAGGGTCTGCGTCGAATTGACGCCGCGGATGAAGTCGATCTGCGCGCGCGTCTGCGCATTCTTGTAGAGGACAGCAGCGAGGACCTCGAGTCCCGCACGGCCGATGTCGCGGTCGTACTCTTCTTTGCGGACGCGCTCGATGAGTTGTGCGCATGATGGCGCGGTGCGCAGCTCAAGTGCTTCGCCGTCGTCGACGAGTACGATACCGCGCTCGCCTTCCCGCTCTCGCATGACGGTGATCGCGCGCTCCAGCTCCTCCGGCGTGATCCCGAGGTCCTTCGCAAGCTCGATCTTGCTCATGCTGCCCTCCGCGAAGAGCAGTGCCTCGATCTGTGTTGCATGTGTCTGGTCGTCAGTTTCCATACTTCGGTGTCGTTACGGCGTCCGTTTCAAGCATGATATCACCAAATGAGCCTTCCTGCTGCGCGCGGATGACGCCTTGCTTGACGAGCTCAAGGAGCGCGAGGAAACTTACGACGATGTCGTACCTCTTTTCGCGCGGCACCGCGCCGCTTGAGTGGCCGGCGAACTCATGGAACGAAAGATGGATCGCGTTGTTCACACGATCGGCGAGTTTCGAGATCATTTCCTCAAGCGAGATCGCTTTCTTGACCGCTACCTTGGGGAGCGTCGCGACTGCCTTCGGGAATTCCATGATGACGCGCAGGATCGCCAGCTTCAATTCTTCGGTCGTGGTGTGCGCGTCGGGCATGAAGACCGGCTCTCGCTCCGGCAGCGTGCCATCGAAGAGCGCCGGCGCGGTCCGCAGTGAATTACCAAGCGAGCGCGCCGCCTCTCGGACGATCTGATACTGTGCGAGGCGGCGCTCAAGCTCATCGATGCTCTGCGTTTCTTCCTGCGTCAGCGAGAGCGTCGGCAGAAGCGAGCGCGACTTGATAAGGAGCAGCGTCGCTGCGAGCGCGACGAAGCTGCTCGCCTCTTCAAGCGGCAGCTCGCCCATGCCGCTCACGCGCGCGATGTAATCGTCGGTCACCTGCGCCAGTGTGATGTCGTTGATGAGCAGCTTGCGGCTCTCGATAAGCTCAAGCAGAACCTCAAGCGGTCCTTCAAAGACAGGCGTTTTTACCGAGATCGCAGACATGGTTTTTACAGAGATTCGACCGCACTCAGGAGAAGCCGCACGGGGGCGCCGGCGGCGCCAGGCGCAAGGAACTCATCTTTATCTGATGTCATGCGCGGCGCGATGTCGAGATGAACGAACGGGCACTTGATGTCTTTGGCGAATTCCTGCAAGAACATGCCGCCGCCTGTGACGCCGGCGCGGCGCGACCAGCCGCCCGTCGGTACGTTCGCGACATCGGCGAAATCGCTCTTCAGCATTTCTTCATACTCCTCCCACATCGGGAACGGCCAAACATAATCGCCCGACTCTTCGCCGAGCGCGGTGAGTTTTTTTAAGACTGTTTCATCGGTCGTCATGAGGCCGCTTGCTTGGAAGCCGAGCGCGACGACGCTTGCGCCGGTGAGTGTCGAACATTCGATGATGGCGCGCGGATCGTAGCGCTTGGCATACGTGATCGCATCGGCGAGCGTGACGCGTCCTTCGGCATCGGTATCGACGATCTCGATCGTCTTACCCGAGAGACTCCGCAGAATATCGCCAGGACGCACTGCGGTGCCGGATGGCATGTTCTCGACCGCAGCGACGAGTGCGATGACGTGAGTCGGGAGTTTGAGGCGCGCAGCGGTAGCGATCGCGTGAATGACCGCGCTGCCTCCGGACATATCCATGTGCATCTCCGTCATGTTGCCGCCTGTTTTGATGTTAAGGCCGCCGGAGTCGAACGTGACGCCTTTGCCGATGAGCACGATCGGTTTGTCCGCGTTCTTTTCGCGTCCAGTCCGCGCCGGTCCGCGATACTCCATGATGAGGAACTGCGGCTCCTCCACACTCCCCTGCGCAATACCGAGCACGGCGCCCATGCCGAGCTTCTGCATCTCTTTGCGGCCGAGCACTTTGAGCGTCACCGAGGTACCTTTGAGTGCAGCCTTCGCTGCAGCGACCAGTTTCTTTGGTGTCATGTCGCCGCCTGGCATATTCGCAAGGGTGCGGCATCCATTTACTTCCGTGCCGACGATCTCCCCGCGCCGTATCCCCACGAGCGCTTCTTTGGGTGCACCGCTCACGAATATGCGTTCAACGCCTGCATAATCATTTTTGCCTTTCTTTTTGTAAACGGTGAATGCGAAATTCGCCATCGAAAACGCGACCGCCATCATTTCGCCAAGCTGTGCGTTGGATACATCGGCGTGAACAAGACTGCGCACGTCACTCCACGGAAGCGAGAGCGACTTTATTTTGTACTGCTTCGCTGTCGCGACGATCTTGCGCAAGAAGAGTACTGCTTTGCGGCGCGAGAGCGGCAGCGACTCCTTTTTACCGTACGCGATACGGAGTTCGTGTCCGTCTTTCGTTTCGACGAATTTCGATACGGTACCTTCGGCGAAGCTGACCACTACCGCATCCTTCCCCGCTTTCTTTTTGGTCTCGATCATTTTGTTTCTTCGCCTTCTGCGGTTAATCGCACATCGATACGATTGATATCGCGCGGGAAGAGAGTTGCTTCTTTGACGTTGTGCAGACCGAGGAACTTCGCGGTGAGGCGCTCAAGACCCATACCCCACCCGCCGTGCGGCGGCATGCCGTATTTGAAGGCCTGAAGATAGAAAGAAAAATTCTCGGGGACAAGTCCCTTCATCTTCATGCCCTCGATGAGGTTGTCGTAATCGTGGCGTCGCTGCCCGCCGGTCGTGATCTCCACGCCGCGGAACAGAAGATCGAAACTCTTGGTGAACCCTTTATCGCTCTCATCTTCATAGGTATAGAATGGTCGCTTCGAGACCGGATAGTGCGTGACGAAAACGAAATCAGAATTGTGGGTGCGCTTTGCCCATTCACATAGCCAGCGTTCATCCTCCGGTTCAAGATCCGGCTCAGTGCGCTTATCTTTGCCGGTCTCTTTGAAGATGAGCTCCTGCGCTTCGCGCAGTTTCATCGACGGGATCGTCTCCGGCACGACCGGCACTTCTGCTTTCAAGAGCGCGAACTCGGCAGTACACGTCTTTTCGAGATGCTCACAGATGGCTTTCATGAGACGCGTCTCGACCGCCATGATGTCGGTGTGATCGCGGATAAAGCCGAGCTCGGCATCCATCGATGTGTACTCGTTGAGGTGGCGGGTCGTGCTGTGCTTTTCTGCGCGGAATACGTTGCCGATCGCGAACACTCGCTCGAAGACGCCGACCATGATCTGCTTGTAGAGCTGAGGAGAGGTCGCGAGATGGGCGGTCTTGCCGTAGAGATATGCGACCTCGAACACTTCACCGCTTCCTTCTGCGTCGTCACCGATCAGTTTCGGCGCTTGGAATTCAGTGAAGCCGTCGCTTCCGAGAAACGCGCGGTATGCCTTCGTGATCTCTGCTTGCACTTTGAATACAGCGCGAGCTTTGTCAGCGCGCAAGGTGTAGGGTAAAAAATCGAGATATGTGTCGATGTTGAGTTCGGCGTCTAGGTCGAACGGAAGATCGCGCGGTGCTGCGAGCGCTTCGATCGAGTGGATCTCCAGCTCGATGTCCCCGTTCTGCATGTTCGGATTGACGTTCTTCTCCGGGCGCTTGTTCACCGTGCCGACCACCGCGACGACCGCCTCGCGCGCGGTTTCCTTCGCGGTGCCGATCGCTTCCGACTGCGGAAGGGTCACGCCCTGCGCTATGCCGCTGCGGTCGCGGAAATCGAAGAACACCATCTTGCCCTGGTCGCGCCGCACCGACACCCATCCCTCGATGAGCGCTTTCTCCCCCACTTTCTTTCCGAGCTCTGCGATAAGTGTTCGTTCCATGACTTTATGAACTTTAAAAACTTTATGAACTTTATAACTCCAGTCCGATCTTCTGTCGCACCTCTTTCATCTTTGCCGATGCGATCTCGCGCGCTTTCTCGCTGCCGTGCGCCAATACTTCACGCACGACGTCGTCGGTGATGAGCGCACGCTTCTCGCGCATAGGCGCGATGAACGCATCGATGTCTTCGATCAATATTTCCTTGAGGTTCTTATACTTGCCGCGATTCTCTTCGTAGATTTTTTCAAGCTCGTCTTCGCTGCGGAAGAGTTTGTGGATGGCATAGACGTTCTTTGCAGGGAAAGTCTCATTTTTGTGTGTGACGGGTAGTACTGGTAACGAATCAGTCACGATGCTCATCACCGCTTTGGCGATCTCGTCTTTGGTACCAAAGAGCGGGATCGTGTTGCCATAGCTCTTGCTCATCTTGCGACCGTCGGTGCCCGGCACCACCGCTACTTCTTTGAGGATCTTCCCTTGCGGTTCTTTGAATGTTGCGCCGTAGGCGTTGTTGAATTTTGATGCCGCTTCGCGCGCGTACTCGACATGCTGCCGCTGATCTTCGCCGACCGGCACGATGTCGGTGTCGTAGAGGATGATATCCGCCGCCATGAGCATCGGATAGTTGAAGAGTCCGGCGTTCGCTTCCTCGCCCTTGGCCGTGCGATCCTTGTAGGCATGCGCTTGCATGAGGAACGGCACAGTCACGAGGCACTCCAGAATCCACGCGAGCTCTGCGTGCTCCGGTACGTCGGACTGTTTGAACAGAAGTGCTTTTGAAGGATCGAAACCTGCGGCGAGGTAATCGCGAACGATAGCAAAGGAGTTGGCGCGCAGCTCTTCACCGGAGCGCACTGTTGTGAGCGCGTGGAGGTCGGCAAGGAAAAGAATGCTGTCGTACTCGCCGTACATGTCCAAGAACGGCTTGAGCGCACCGAAATAGTTGCCGATATGGAGCGATCCGCCGGTCGGCTTGAGCCCGGTCAAAAGCCGCTTTTTCTGAGCTGTCATATACGCAAGTGTAGCATAAGGACATGCGCCTTGCGACGGTACGGACGAAGCTTTTAGCTGGTAGGTTTTAGTTTTTAGATTCTAAAAACAAACCGCGCCGGCGAAGCCGGCGCGGTTTGGACCCACTACTTTCTACGTCCTACGTTCTACGAACTTGATCCTACACCCCCTCGTCTTTGAGTTTTTCGATAAGGATCTTCGCCTCCTTTGAAAGTTTCTTCGGTAGGATGATCGACACTCGCACGTAGAGATCGCCGCGTTTGCCGCCGCGTCCATGCGGCACGCCCTTCCCTTTTATGACGATCATCTGCCCGTGTTCAACGCCTGCGGGCACGTCGATCTTC
>JAKAHS010000055.1 GCA_021814825.1 bacterium
ACCTACTATTTCGAAGGCGGTCTCCAGTCGCTCGTGACGTTCTATAATCGCCACCAGAAGGTCGTCCACAAGAGCATCTTCTATGTGGAGAAAGAGCAAGACGGCGTGGGTGTTGAAGTAGCGCTTCAGTATGTCGATGACATCGCCTCGCGCGTTGTGCCGTTCGCGAACAACATCTACAATGGCGAGGGTGGTACTCATGTGACCGGCTTCAAGACATCGCTCACGCGCGCGATCAACACATACGCGCGCAAGAATAACATCCTCAAAGAGAGCGAAGAGAATCTCACTGGCGACGATGTGCAGGAAGGTCTCACGGCAGTCGTCTCAGTGAAGCTGCGCGAGATCCAGTTCGAAGGACAGACCAAGGCGAAGCTCGGAAGTATGGAAGCGCGTCCGGCAGTGGAGGCGGTCATGAACGAAGCGTTCAACTATTTCCTCGAAGAGAATCCGGACGAAGCGCGCGCGATCGTCTCCAAGTCGATCCTCGCACTCAAAGCGCGCAAGGCGGCGAAAGCGGCGAAGGACTCGGTGCTGCGCAAGGGCGCGCTCGAGGGCTTCGGTCTTCCGGGCAAGCTCGCCGACTGCCAGAGTAAAGATCCGGAGGATTCTGAGGTGTTCATCGTGGAGGGAGACTCGGCAGGCGGCTCAAGCAAGCAAGGCCGTGATCGCCGCACGCAGGCGATCCTGCCGCTGCGCGGAAAGATCCTCAACGTCGAGCGCGCGCGCCTCGACAAAATGCTCGCCAGCCAGGAGATCAAGAATCTCATCCTTGCGCTCGGCACAGCGATCGGCGACGTGTTCGATCTCAGCAAGCTTCGTTATCACAAGATCATCATTGCAACCGATGCCGACGTCGACGGCGCGCACATCCGTACGCTTCTTCTGACGCTTTTTTTCCGCCACTTCCGTCCGGTGGTCGATGGAGGCTATCTCTATATCGCACAGCCCCCGCTCTACAAGATCAAGCGTGGCAAGGAAGTCATGTACGCCTATGACGATCAAGACAAGTTCGCATTGCTTGGCAAAGATGCGGAGCAAGCGCTTGAGGTTGAGGAGGTGAGCGAGGGCGAGGAAGCGCCGGAGGAGCAGGAAGAAGCGGCACCGAATGCTAAGAAAGCGCCGAAGATCTCGATCCAGCGCTACAAGGGTCTCGGTGAAATGAATCCGGAAGAATTGTGGGAGACCACGATGGACCCGGCTCGCCGCCAGCTCAAGCTCGTGACGGTCGACGATGCCGCTGAAGCAGACCGCGTCTTCGATATCCTCATGGGTGAGGACGTGTCGTCGCGCAAGTCGTTCATTCAAGGGAATGCAAAGACGGCGAACCTCGATATTTAGTAAGCCACTGGGGAAACCCAAAGCCCGCGCGACGAAGTCGCGCGGGCTTTGGGTTTGAAGCTCCGGGTTTCCCTAATGGCTAGTGGCTATACCCTAGTGTGGTTTTGTGGCCCTACTGATTCACCGTCACGCTGAACGCGCCGGTCATGCTTTGCACCGCATACTGCTGGCCCCAGTTAAGCGTGTAGGTGTAGCCATGTCCTGAGGTGAGAGCGGGCTGCACAGGTGAGGTGTAGATCTGGTTTGCGAAGGGAAGATGTGCAGTGAACGTCCAGCCTTCGTGCGACGTGAGGCTCCCCGTGTTCACGATGCGGAACTCTGCATGCTGGCCATCGACCAGGACGATCGTGGCGGCAAGATATGCTGGTGTCGTGTTCACAACTGGTGTCGCTTGTGCGGGGGTTGCCGCCGCGGTCGGTGCGGTCGTTTCTTGAGTCGATGGCGCAGGGGTGGGCGCAGCCGCAGTGTTCGCGGTCGAGGTTGCGGTCTGATCCGCGGCCTTCTGCAGTGAGACGAACGCTACGAACGGGGAAGCGACCGCGTTGCCGATCTTCGGCAGCGCGGTGATGAAGCTTCGCGATGCAATCGTGATGAGCCACACGGCCACGACGAGAGAGACGACGTACAGGGTGATGGTGGCTGTGCGCCTGATATGTTGAGCGCCTTCTTCCGATAGTTCGGTCGACTCTGTCATAGAAGTGTGAGTACTATACAACTCTTTAAAATGGCGCGCAAGTATTGGTTGACAAAACTGTTTTTTGCGATATTTTATAATCATGATATCAGCAACGCACAAGAAAGGCCTCATCAAAGAGGTTGAGGAGAACTGGATCGCCTTTGCGCTGGCATTTCTCGGTGTCTTCACCGTTCTCTTCATTCTGTTGCTTACCGTCGATCTCGTTCCGGACTCCATGTCAGTGTGGCCGAAGGAAAGTAAGACCACGGTCGTGTCGGAATCGGCACACGCGACGTCGACCAGCGAGTTGCCGCTGCACATCGTCATCAGCGCGATCTCACTGAAAGCAGATATCGCCAATCCGAACACGACGGATGTGAACGTGCTCGATGATGCACTGACGCGCGGCGCCGTACGATATCCGACCTCAGCGCTTCTCGGGCAAGAGGGAACTGTCGTACTCTTCGGTCACTCATCGTATCTGCCGGTCGTGCACAATCAGGCGTACAAAACATTCGACGGCATTCAGGATCTTCATCTGGGCGACGTCATCAGCATCTTCTCGGGCGCTTCTGAATATCGCTACAGCGTGACAGGAGTGCGCACTGCGAACGTGAATGATCAGGACACGAGCACGATCGCACTTTCGCAGACGGGGCACCATCTTATTCTCATCACCTGCGATTCGTTCGCGACGAAGTCCGATCGGTACATCGTAACTGCCGATCTTGCCCAATAGCCCATACAACAAGCCGCCCATCATCAG
>JAKAHS010000017.1 GCA_021814825.1 bacterium
CGGGTGTTCGGTGCGTTTCGCCACGATCTCAAGCAGCATAGCACTATCCTCCAGAAGCGCTCCGGCGACCGCGCGCGTCGCCTCTGTCGAGATGATACGGCCGCGAAAACCATCGCGCACCAGTTTCGGTATGCGGCCGATGTGATCGATATGCGCATGAGTCACGAGCAGTACATCAATGGTCGAAGGATCGTACGGAAAAGGTTTCCAATTGATACCTTCAGTAAGCTCGCCGCCCTGCTGCAAGCCGCAATCGACGAGGATCGCCGCGCCATCCGTCTTAAGAAGAAAATTGGCACCGGTCACTGAACCGGCACCGCCGCAGAACGTGAGAGTGGTAGGCATAGATATATCATAGCAAGATAAGGAATGAAGGAATATAGGAAGTAAGGAACAATTGGAACGAAAAAATCTCTCCCATGCGGAGAGACTCTTTCGAGGACATCAGAGGTAATGTCTGGCTTATGCCAGGTGGGTGCCCTGTCTTCGATCTTTATGGTCGGAGAACGCCGAGCTCCCTGAAAATGGATTTAAGGACATTTACCTCCTCTGCCCTGCCTAAAGTGTAATACTCCCAAAAAAGAAATCAAGGGAAGATGTGGGTGCAACAAAAAACGCGGCTACGCCGCGTTTTTTGTTGCACTGGCAGAGAGCTAGAAGGTCTCTTCTGCGTTGATGAAATCAAAATCGTTGCGCTTGTATTCGAATATCTCCGTTGCTTCGAAGAACCGCTCGACTTCTGCGAGACCGTTCTCGATGCTGTCGGAAGCATGAACGATGTTCGACTGCATGGAGAGCGAAAAGTCGCCGCGGATGGTTCCCGCTGTCGCTTCATATGCCTTAGTAGGACCGACGATCAGGCGCACGGCCGCGACCGCATTGATGCCGGAGAGCGCCATGATGACGACCGGCGATGCCTTCATGAAGTTCTTGATGCCGGCAAAGAACGGCTTGTCCGCGATGTGGGCGTAATGCGCTTCGAGGATCGCATCATCGAGCTGCATCATCTTCATGCCGACGATCTTAAGGCCTTTCTGTTCGAATCGCTTAGTGATCTCACCGACGAGACCGCGGTTAAGCGCGTCCGGCTTGAGGATAATAAGGGTCTTTTCTTCTTTCGGATGCATGATGCTTAAAGACTGATGAATATGCGTGCACTATAAAACACAATGGACGAAATAACAAATGCGCCTCTTAGTACCCGTGACCGCGCACTATCTCTGCTTCGACGTCGGCGCGAGGACGACCATAGGTAAGCGCGGAAAGCTCTTTAAGATCTCGGAGGGTATCGGCGCTGCCGCTTTCAAACGGCAGCGTCTCGATATTGAACGGCGAGACCGGGCGACCGCGAACCAGCAGGCGCACCAGCGCGTGATAATTATCGGTGTGCATAAGGTCGCTTGCGCTGAAGGTCGGCGCAAATTGTTTTTCAAGGAATTCTGCATCGTCGGCACCGACGCGGAACGCGATGAGTGAACCGACATTGCCGAAGACCGCGCCACTGATATCGTCGGTGAGCTGTTTGATGAATTGGTGCGCGACCGTGAGCGACAGTCTGTACTTGCGCGCCTCGGAGAGAATAGTAGCGATCGATGGCGTCGTCACGTTCTGGAACTCGTCGATCGTGAGATAGAACGGCGGCAGCTCGCTTCCTTCCCCGCTGCGGGAAAGTGCCGCGAGCAGGAACTTGCCAACGATGATGAGGCCGAGTAGGTTGGCATTTATATCGCCGATCTTGCCTTTGGCAAGATTAACGAGCAGGATCTTGCGACTGTCCATGATGTCGCGGAAATTGAATGAGGAGCGCTGCTGCGCGATGATCGGGCGCATGATCTCATTGCTCGTGAAGACGTCGAACTTGTTGGTCACATACGGCGCGTAGTTCTGTAGGCCCTGTTCGCCGGTAGCTTGAGACGCGATATCCTGCCAGAAGCGCGTCACGATCGGATTCTTGCAGCGCATGAGCTTCATCGCTCGGAAGCTCTCATCGGAGAAGATGCGCGCGATATCGAGAAGCGTGTTGCCGCTTGCCGGATCTTCCATCACTAGAAGCGCCGCGTTGCGGAAGTATTGCTCGAACGCCGGCCCGCCCGCCGTCTTCATGTCGAACAGCTTGTTGAAGATGCCGAGCAATTCATCGACCACGAGCGTCTTTTGCTCCGGATGCGCAGGATCGTACTCAAGCATATTGAGCGCCATCGGGCGGCTCATGTCGCTCGGATCGAAATAGATGACGTCCTTCACGCGCTCGGGCGGTATCGCCGATAGGATGTCTTGCACGTCAGAGCCATGCGGATCGATGAAGCACACGCCGCTGCCCGCCTTGATATCTTGGATGACGATATTTTTCAGGAGCGCTGACTTACCGGTGCCGGTCTGGCCGACGATGTAAAGGTGGCGCAAGCGATCTTCGGGAAGCAGGTACGCGCCGGTCGCCACATTACGAAAATGATTGGTGCCGAGCAGGGTTCCTTCTTGCGGGAGGTCAAGCGGTGCGGCCGATGCCGCGCCGCGCTCTTGCCGAAGCTCAGGCGCCACCTCCGCGCTCTGCGTACGCGGAAGATGCGCGAAGGTCGCCAGCTCAAGCGCCGAGAGTGGGAGCGAGCGTTTCTCGTCGAATGTGCGGTACGCGAACGCATGGACCATATTCTTGATGTCGCTCTTTGAAGTGAGGTGTTCAAAAGAAAGCGCATTACCGCCTGACGTATCGGCGAGCTGCTGGAATGGCGCTTCGAGGCTCATAAGGATCTCCTGCGCGCGAGCGGGCGTGGCGGCGCTCGCGATGAGGCGTACATCGACATGCACCAGAGGGCTCGACACTTTGCGCTCGATCGCTTTCACGCGCGGATCATTCGGCGCTGCGGAAGGCTTGGATTCCTGAGCGTGGTGATGTCCTTCGCCGAACATCGCGCTCGACAGCTCGTGAGCAAAGCTGCTGAAAACACCGCGCATCTTGGTTGCCTCTTTCAACGGCATCCCTTCGTGGATCTTTCGCATCACGTCGCGGTACTTCTCGCCGAGCCCGCGATCGGAAAGCCACACGACGCATTGCAGCGCTGCGCCTTCGCTTATTTTGTCGAGCCTTGAAAATGCCGCGAGCAGCGTCTCAAGCGGATCGTTCGGCAATTCAGCAACATCGCGAAGAGCAAAGAGCGGCTGCTCCTTGAGCGAAGTGCGGGACGCGGCGACCGCGGCATGTTCTGCGAAAACATTATAGTCATCTGGTGACTCGGTGATGCGAGCGCGCGGAAAGAGTCCGGTGATCTGCTTTTCAAAAAGCTCGCGTCGCGCATGCGGCACTGCAATGTAGGCGCTGGTCGTCGAGCCCCCTGCTGAATTGGCGATCTCGAAGGCGAAGAAGGTTTCTTTTCCGAGCGATAGCACGCTCCGGTAGAACTGCTCCATAAGCGCAATGTGATCGCGCATGGCGCGAGCGGGATCGGTTGTCTGTGCGCTAGCCTGCGACGACGTGTCGCGCTCTGAAAGCGTCACCTCAAGCAGTGAGAGGCCGAGCGCGCGCCCCAGCGGACTCTTTTCAGAAGGTGCGCTTTTTACCGGGTTCCCCTCTTTGACATATTCGCTGATCACGCGCTGCGAGTCATCGATGAGATGTGGTTCATTCGTGGCATCGGCCGCTGCGACCGCCGCCACGACACCCTTTTCTTGAATGATGCCGATCAGCTCGCCCATCTTTTCATCGTGGGCTTCCGGCGCGAGATTGAGCACCACCGTCTCGTGATGAGGCGCGGGCGGCGGCGTGAATGATTCCGCGCTCGGCGCGATCACCGGAGTGACCGGCGCGATCTCTGGCTCGCGCACAGCTTCCTCCTGGATCTGTGGCGCTGGTTCTGTCTCTTTGGTCGGCTGCGCCGCCTCAAGAGGCGCAGCAGTCATGACAGGTTCAGCGGGGCGCGCATATAGCCGCGCTTCGAGTTCATCGGCGCGACGACGCAGTGCTTCGAGTTCAGCTTTCACTGCCACATGTTCCGGCGACATTTCTGTCGCGTTCTCTGATTCCATATCTCAAAGTATAGCAGAGACCTGCAGCACACTGATGCTTCACCTGACAAAACTGTGGAGTGGTCACTTTGTCACGATCTCCGAACCGTGCGCGCCGACGATGATCGTGTGTTCGAAATGCGCAGCGTGTGAATGGTCGCGTGTGAGATAGGTCCAGCCATCCCCGCCAAGCTTGATCGCACCGCTTCCGTGCGTGAAGATCGGTTCAAGCGCGAGCACCATGCCGTCGACAAGTCTCTCGCCGCTTCCCTTCGCGC
This sequence comes from bacterium, assembly GCA_021814825.1. Classification (GTDB taxonomy): domain Bacteria; phylum Patescibacteriota; class Minisyncoccia; order Phycocordibacterales; family SBAW01; genus JAKALC01. The sequence continues at coordinate 4,278 of JAKAHS010000017.1, forward strand.
CGAAGTTCGCAATGTATGGCGCTTCATGTAAAAGTTTGCCAGTACCATGACCGCCGAGATCGCGCACCACGGTAAGCTTGTACCGCTTTGCCACCTCTTCGATCGCATGACCGATGTCGCCGGTCGTATTGCCCGCACGGGCCGCAGCGATACCGGCGGCAAGCGCTTTACGCGTGCCTTCAAGCAACGCAGCATCAGCTTCGCTTCCTTTCCCAACCACGACCGAAACCGCGCTGTCAGACACAAAGCCATCGAGCGAGAGTCCGCAATCGAGCGAAATGATATCGCCGTCTTTGAGAACCATCTTAGACAGCGGGATGCCGTGCACGACTTCATCGTTCACTGAAGTGCACAGCGTTGCCGGATATGGCGTGCGCGCACCCTCCGCCACATAGTTGAGAAATACTGGGCTTGCACCGCCCGCGCGGATGAGCGCCTCTGCACGATCGTTGAGCTCAAGCGTCGAGGTACCGGCAGTGGCGTGCGCCGCAACATCGCGCAGCACTTCACCAAGCAGTCTTCCCGCTCGCCGCATCCCCTCTCGTTCTGTGTCGGTTTTTATGATCATATTACGCGAGTTCAAGTGCCGTGAGCACCCGACCGTGCACTTCTTCGATCGTCCCTAGGCCATCCACCTCCATGAAGCGGTACGCAGGATTGTTCTGGAAATGTTCGATGGTCGTCGAGAACTGCTCCTTCGTCCACGCGAGGCGCTTGCGTATACCCTCTTCCGTGTCGTCATTGCGACCGCGCTTAAGGAGACGTGTGACCGCCTCTTCATCGGGAAGCGTGAGGTAAATGAGCGTCGGCGTCTTTCGGCCGTAGAAATCCATCGCCGAATCAAAGCTCACATTATTCTCAGGACTGCGCGGATACCCATCGATGATGAGATGCTCTTTTCCCTCAAGATGGCGGATAAAAAAGCGCGCAACGAGATAACTTGAGATGAAACTTGGTTGCATGTTGCCGCCAAGGAGAGACTGGTGCACGCGCGCCTCCGTGTAGCCGGTCTCCAGGCCGAACTCGCGCAACAGCTCGCCGACGCTGAAATGAAAGGTTGGACGCGCCGGATCGTTCTTTTCCAAGAACTGTGCCAGCAACTCTACCTGCGTACCCTTGCCGCTCCCCTGCGGTCCCAAAAATATGATCGTCTGTAGTTCCATACGGTGATAGTAGCATGTCGGAGCAACGCGACGCAAAATCTGCTACAATCTCCGCATGTTCAAAGAATTCATGATGCGGCAAATGCTCGCAAAACAACTTAAGCAATTACCTAAAGCGGAGCAGGATCAGATCATCGAAGCGGTGACGAAGAACCCGGAGATCTTCCAAAAGATCGCCGAATCGGCGCAAGCGAAGATGAAAGCTGGCGCGAGTCAAATGAACGCGACCATGGAAGCGGCGCGCGAACACGAAGCAGAATTGAAGAAAGTGTTCGGCAAGTAAACAGCCTCAAACAATAAAGGTTCCGCGCAGCAAGCTGCGCGGAATTGCAGGAGCTCGCTGTCGCTCGCACTTCTCGGAGCAAGCTCCGAGGTATTGAACCTATATTTGTGTCGTTCGCCCGGGGAAGAAAGCGCAGAGCCGGTTTCTTCCCTCTCACTTTACTAGCAAATAAAAGACCGTCTTCGGTATCGGACCGAAGACGGTCTTTTATGTATGACTTACTTAGCAAGTGATTTGAGGACATCCACAATGTTGTGCTTGGCCGCTTCAAGGCCACCGTCCGGATTCTCGATCACAAAGTCAGCTTCATTCTTGAAGTGCATCTCTCGTTCATAGCGCAGCCGGCGGCTCTCCAACTCCTCTGCACTGATCGGCGCACGCGCAATGATGCGCTTCGCAAGATCATCCCATGTGCCGGGGTCGATAAAGATCGTTTTGATCGGATACGCAGACAATAGCGCCTTCAGACTATGAACGCCCTGTGGCTCTACCTCCCGTATCACCAATTTCCCCGCCTCAAGCGGCGGAATGTATTGACTCTTCGGCGTGCCGTAAAGACGGCCGCCATCGAGGGACACCCATTCAAAGAACTCGCCTGCTTCGGCAGCGCGCTTGAATGCGTCTCCACCCACGAAATGATAGGTGTCGCCATCGATCTCGCCCGGCCGCTGTGGACGCGTCGTCCACGACATCGGAAACACCGCCTCAGGAAATTGCGCGCGCACGAATGCCTTAAGCGTCCCCTTCCCACTTCCGGGCGGACCGACAAAAAGGACAAGGGTTCCAGTGGTCATATAGGAATGATTATAGAACGAAAAGACAATACTGCTATGTTCTAAAAATTTTCCACTTTTGCGACGACCGTCGCAAAAGTGGAAAGTGTCGTTAAGATCGGTGAGCTGCTAGGCGCCTGCCGGTGCATGCAGGCGGGTGGTGAGCTGTAAGAACTTCCATTTTGATGAGATGCGAAGTCAAGATCGAGGAGCGAAGCGAGGCGTATAGAGACATACGGTGAGCGAGCGTCGCAGATCTTGACGAGCAGATCGCCAAAAATGGAAGTTCTAGTACTCGCGGATGGAGAGTTGCGCATTGATGCGCTGCGCCAGATCAAGCACCACGGAAACGACGATGAGAAGTGCGGTACCGCCGATCGTAAGCGACTGGATGCCCGTGAGACCCTGCACCGCGATCGGGAGCACTGCGATGACACCGAGGAAAAGTGCGCCGACGAAGGTAATGCGCGTAATCACGTTACTGAGATATTCGACCGTCGAAGCGCCCGGTCGCACGCCTGGAATGAACGCGCCGTTACGTTGAAGATTCTCGGCGATCGTATTCGGATCGAACGTCACCGCGGTGTAGAAGTACGTGAAAAGGAAGACCAGAACGAAGTATGCAGCACCGTAGAAGCCGAGGTTCTGGAGGAATGAGAGCACTCCTTGCGCAATATGCTGAAGCATCGGATGCGTGGTCGACACTGCAAAGAAGCTCGCGAGCATTTGCGGCAAGAGGAGCAGCGAGAGCGCGAAGATGATCGGGATGACGCCCGCCTGATTGAGGCGAAGCGGCAGATAGGTCGATGCGCCGCCGTAGACCTTCAAGCCGCGCACGCGCTTAGCATAGGTGACCGGCACCGCGCGCTCTGCTTCCGTCACGAAGACGACCGCTGCGACCACGAGAAGCGCCGCTGCAACGAAAGCGAGATATGCCGGAAGCTGGGTAGCATCAAATGAGAAGAGTGCCTGATTGGCCGCCTGCGGCAAACGAGCGACGATGCCGGCGAAGATGATGAGTGAGACGCCATTGCCGATGCCGAACTCGGAGATGAGTTCACCGATCCACATGAGGAGCATGGAGCCGGCCGTGATCACGAGCAGGTTGGTCAAGAATTGGAAAGGCGTAAGAGATGCCACGATCGACTGCTTCTGCAGAAGGAGCAGGAAGCCGCTCCCCTGCACGAGCGCGATCGGGAACGCGAGGAGGCGCGAATACTGGCTGAAGCGCTGACGACCCGCTTCGCCTTCTTCTTGATAGAGTTCCTTGAAGCGCGGCACCAAGAGTGTCAGAAGCTGCATGATGATGCTTGCGGTAATGTACGGACCGACGCCAAGCAGCACGATCGAAAGATTCGAGAGACCGCCGCCGGAGAAAAGATTGAGCAGACCGAAAAATTGGCTGTTATTGAAAAGCACAGCAAGCTCCGCCGCGTTCACGCCCGGAATCGGGATCGCCGCGAGGACGCGGAACACAAAGAGTGCGCCGAACACAAAAAGCACGCGGTTGCGCAAAGCCTTGTCGGTGAAGAGAAGCGAGAGTTTTGAGAAAAAGTTCATAAAGTTTATAAAGTTTATAAAGTTTATAAAGTTTATAAAGTTTGCCTGAGAGAGTCCGTAAAGCCTTGCTTGATCGTTACTTTATGAACTTTGAACTTTATGAACTTTACAAACTCACCATGCCGCCCGCCGCTTCGATCTTTGCCTGTGCGGCTTTCGAGACCGAGCATCCGGAGACTGTAAGTTTCTTGGAGATCTCCCCTGCTGCGAGCACCTTCACCACGAGCGCTTGTGAGCGCTTGGCGCGAATGACGTTGCGCTCGACGAGCACTTTCGGCGTGACGGTCTCGCCGCTTGCGAACACCGCGTCGAGATCGCGAACATTCACGACGAACGGCTTCTCCTGAATGCTCTTCTGAGCATAACCGCGGAGTTTCGGGAGCTTCTTGAGCTGTTCGCGAATAGCCGGGCGGATGCGATGACCGGCGCGCGCCTTCTGACCTTTGGTGCCGCGACCGGATGTCTTGCCGCGAATACCTCCGCGCCCGACGCGCTTCTCATCCTTATTCGGCGTTGCTCGTTTTAGTTCGTGAAGTTGCATGGTGTAAGTTGAAAGTTTGTAAAGTTTATAAAGTTCGTAAAGTAGCGATTCTTTGTTGTCTTTCTTTATGAACTTTATGAACTCGGTACTTTATGAACTATCTAGGCTTTAAGCGTCTTGAGTGCTTCGATAGCGGCACGCGCGTTGTTGAGGGTGTTCTTGCTGCCGGAGTGCATCTTGGCGATGACGTTGGTGATGCCGCCGAGTTCAAGCACGGGGCGGATAGATGAACCGGCAACGGTACCGCGGCCGGCAACCGGCATGATCGCTACGACCGATGCGCAGTACTTTGCCGACACATCATGAGCGATCGACGAATCTTTCGTGAGCGGGACGGTGATAAGATTCTTCTTGGCGCTTCGCACTGCCTTGTCGATCGCGAGCGACGTGTCGCCTGCTTTGCCGATGCCGACGCCGACCTTGCCCTTCTTATTACCGATCACGATAGCGACGCTGAATGAGAAGCGGCGGCCGCCGGAGACGACGCGGGTCACGCGGCGCATCGCGATGATGCGCTGGTCGAACTCAGAGCGGGCGCGCGGCGGGCGCGATGACGGACGGCGCTCGCGCTTTATGCGGCCGCCGCGGCGCTCGCTCTCGCGAGGTGCTGCCGTCGAAGAAACTTCCGCTGCCGGCGTTGTGTTCGTAGTATTCTCAGTGGTCGTAGTTTCTGTTTCCATAAAATTACATCGTCAAACCTGCCTCGCGCACTGCATCAGCAAGCGCGGCGATGCGGCCAGCGTAGCGGAATCCGCCGCGATCGAATACGACCGTCTTGATGCCTGCTGCTTGCGCGCGCTTTGCGAGATCCTTGCCGAGAAGCTCTGCACCTGCCGTCTTGGTCTCCTTTGCGACCGCCTTGGTCGAACCGGCGATAAGCGTCTTGCCTACCGTATCATCAATGATCTGCGCGTGCAAATAACGGTTCGACTTGTAGACCGCCAGCCGCGGGCGCTGTGTCGTACCTTCGATGCGCGCGCGAACACGCGCGTGGCGTCGCTGTCGTCCTTCTTGTTTTTTCTGTGCGTTATTCATGGTTATGCTGCTTTCTTACCCTGCTTGCGGCGGATCACTTCGCCCTCGTATCGAATACCCTTGCCCTTGTACGGCTCCGGCTTCTTGAGTGCGCGAATGTCTGCCGCGAACTGACCGACCATCTCTTTGTCGATGCCGGAGATCGTGAGCGCGTTCTTCTCTGCCACCACCGTGAGGCCTGCGGGGATCGCTACCTTCACCGGATGCGAGAAGCCGAGCGAGAGGTCAACGTTGTTGCCCGTGACGCTCCACTTGAAGCCGACGCCTTCGACGAGAAGTTTCTTGGTGTAACCCTCATTCACGCCACCGATCATGTTTTTCACATGCGAAACATAGGTGCCGGTGAGCGTGCGGGTTTCGTTGCTCTCTTTCTTCGGCGACACCTTCACACCCTCCGGCGTAACTTCGACGCTCACGAGCGGATGGACCGTGCGGACAAGCTCGCCCTTCGGACCCTTCACACGCACGACGCCAGCATCAGAAACGACTTCTGTCTTTGCCGGGATCGTTATCGGTTTTTTTGCGAGACGTGGGAGTTTCATAAAAATCAATTACCAGATCTTGAACAAGGTTTCGCCGCCAACGTGCTTCTTGCGCGCTTCCTCGCCGGTGAGAATACCGGCCGGCGTTGAAAGCACCAAAAGACCGTGGCCGCGCTTGACCGGATGGATATCCTGAGAACCTGTGTAGAGACGGCGTGACGGCTTTGAGATGCGCTCTGCGTCAGATATGGTCGGACGACCGTCCTCGCGGTATGAAAGCTCGATCTGCAGCGAACCTGCGGCTGTGCGGCTCACCTCTCCGACATAGCCTGCCTTTGAGAGCACCTGGGCGATCGCTTCTTTCATCTTCGAGAACGGCACGACCACATGCTCGCGGCGCACGGCGCTTGCGTTCTTGAGACGGTTGATGAGATCGGCAATGGGATCAGTGGTCATGATGAGTTGAAAGTTTGTAAAGTTTATAAAGTTCGTAAAGTAACAGTCTTCTGGTTTTTCTTTATGAACTTTATGAACTCGGTACTTTATGAACTGGATTACCAGGATGACTTGCGAACGCCCGGGATGAGTCCTTCGCTCGCTGCTTCGCGGAAACAGGCGCGGCACATACCGAAGTCACGCATATAGGCGCGCTTGCGGCCGCAACGGAAACAACGGCGCACCACACGCGACTTGAACTTCGGCGTGCGGTTTGAGCGGACGACTGTTGATGTTTTTGCCATGTAGATTAACGAAAACAAGCCACGGAGGCTTGCTTGCCGTATACTATCATAGGTGTTTGCCGGATGCAACAAAATCAGCTTTCTTCACCTTCGTTGACAGAATGGGAACGCAAACGATACCCCTCTTGCCGATAGGATCAGCAAGAGGGGTTGGTTAACTGCTTGGAGGTTTGGTGCCATCTATCAGCTTGACGGCCTCATCGATCTCCAGCGATCCATGCGACGATCTCTTAAGTGCCCGAGATGAGCACCAGCCTTGGAAAAAGCGCAGAAACCGAGGGTCATTGCAAAGCGTCATTACGGCAAGTGGTTTGTCATAAAACCGCCAGACCGGGCTATTGGCGTCATCCATAAAGTGCTCCCTAGGAAAAGGTCTAGAGACAGAGTGTCATAGGAAACATCATTTGGCAAGACCACTCAAAGATCAAGGAAAGCCCCGCATCTCATGGACGCGGGGCTCGAGACCCTCGAGGGATAGCGCTAGTCGGGGAGAGCAAAAACAAACTCCGACTTGGCGAAGAACGGAAATTCCGCATGCGCCGGAAAGGCCAGTGCTGCCAGCCGGCCACGAGAACGATAACCCTCCAGAAATAAGATCCGCTTTCTCCCCTGCGGATCAATGACTGGCTGCATGGCGATATAGAGAAATTGTGTTGAAGTGGAAACTGGTTCCTGGTAGATGGCTCGCAGTATGAAGCCAACCTCGCCTGGACACAGCTGAAGACCGCGCGCCACACCCCGGTCGCATATCTCCGTAAAGTCCATACGCCCATGATCAAAGCCGAGATCACGGGATACCACTCTCGCAAGGTTGACTCTGGTTCTATGGGTACTGATCGGAATCGTTGGAGCAATTGCCCGCGAACCATCGCTAACATCATGACCAGCCGCAGTTAGAGACGAAATGTATGAATCGGCCGTGCTATAGACGCCGAGAGTGACCCCCAGCCAAAGCTCGTAGAGAGACTTAGCCGGTACCGCCTGCGCCAGCAGAGTGCCAGCAAGACCTGAAAGGTCGGGCGTTTCAACAGACTGACCCGTCGGCGGAGCAAAACCAGAAATGATACCGTTCATGTCTGCACCTCCCTGAGCAAGAACATCTCGGGACATGCAACCACAGAATCCCGCAGCGAGCAAGCCAGAGCAAAAAAGCGCCGGCATAGCCGGCGCTTTTTGTTTGTAGTTGTGTGTTGATCTATTTCTTGAACGGAAAACCGAGGTGTGCGAGATACGCCTTCGCGTCCTTCTTATTCTTCGCAGACGTCACGATCGTCACCGCGAGACCGAACATATCCTTGATGTCTTCGTCCGCCGCTTCAGGGAAGATCGCATGCTCTTTGATACCGAGCGTGTAGTTGCCCATAGCGTCGATGCTGTTTGCAGAGATACCCTTGAAGTCCTTAGTGCGCGGAAGCGCGACATGAATGAGGCGGTTGACGAAATCATTGGCGCGCGCGCCGCGAAGCGTCACCTGATAACCGATCGTGTCGCCCTCGCGAGTCTTGAAGGTCGCGATCGACTTCTTAGCGCCGCGGCTTGCTGCCTTCTGTCCGGTTATCTTTGCAAGGCGAGACGTTACCACCTCGATGCGGTGCTTGTCCTTGATCATTTTACCCGTGCCAACAGACACCACCACCTTCTCGATGCGCGGCGTCTGCATGACATTGCTCCAGCCGCACTCATCCTTGAGTGTTTTATACGCGGTCTTCTGTTTGTCTTGAATGAGTTCCATGTTTAGCTTTTAGCTTTTAGCTTTTAGCTTTTAGGAGTTTTGGTTTCCCTAACACCTACAAGCTACCAGCTAAAACCTATGTTATTTCTTCTTATTCTTCGCTTTTCGCTCCTGTTCCTCA
>JAKAHS010000001.1:0-16686 GCA_021814825.1 bacterium
CCGGTAGCCGCCCGTTTCGCGCAGATAGTGATTCCAGTAGTCTCGCGTCGTGTGCACGTACCACGGATGAGCGAGTGTGCCGATCTTAACCTGCGCTTCATCGAATGAAATGCGCTCATGAACTGCTTTCACAAAACGCGCGCCAGAGCGACGACTGAAGAAACGGTACTGGTAACCGGGATAATTAGAAGAATATTTCAGATACTTTCCGTCCATCATGATGCCGATCGGCACCTTGTATACGAGCGCGCCGTCCTTCCCCGCCGCAATGCTCCGAATATCTTCGCGCAATTCCTCCGAGATAGTTTCGTCTGAATCAATGTAGAGGAACCAATCATGTTTCGCGGCAGCGAGACACTGGTTGCGCACGCCACCATAATCCTTGAGTCGTCCATCCGTGCCTTTGAACCGCGCCTCTTGCTCAATGATACGCGCGCCGAACTCACGCGCGATCTCCCGTGTTCTATCCGTCGACCCGCCATCGCAGATCACGATGTCGTCGAAATCCCGCACGCTCTCAAGCGTACGCCGCAGGGTGTCTTCATTGTTGAAGGTCAATATACCAACCGTACATGGTATCGTGGTCATAGCTTTTTTATGCATCTCGTAGTGAAGCGGTACCAATCTATCGCTTTCGTAGCACGCACTCGCACCTGCCACAGAGGCATAGCATTCAGAATGACATTGCGCGGCATGAGGAAACGGTCGCTGGCGCGGCGAACCAGACCGGGATGGATCGAGAACGCGGCTTGGTAGCCTGCTTCTCGTATGGTGCGCGTAGCGTCGGGAGAGTGGTTGCCGCCCGGGTAGGCGAAGTAGTTCATCCCCTCCGGCTGTCCCACCTCCCTCTTGAGCGCTTCTCCGGAGAGCTTCGCGAGGTTTGCGTGCGTGCGAGAGTGATAGCCGACCTCGATAAGGGGGTTTGCTCGCAATCGCTCAATCGCCTCTCCTGAGAGCAGCGACGTGTCATTGCCAAGGCATGCTCGAGCAGCCGACTCATCACCCACAACGAAGACTGTCGCCGACGCCTGGTACCTCTCAAGTATCGGCACAACGGTCGTCTCAAAATCAGCGTACCCGTCATCGAAGGTCAGCGCTACTGCCTTGCGCGGAAGAGTCTTCTCTCCACGCACCCACGCGACTACATCTGACAAGGGTACGATCGACATGCCGCTTTTTTTAAGAAGAGCAAGATGGCGCTCGAATGCATTTTTGGAAACGACCGTATCGGAAGAAGCATCACTCACTGAGTGATAGCACAGCACGGACACCTCTTCAAAATTCACAGCAGGATCGAGTAGATCACGAATCCACAGAAACATTCTCGCTACCATATGTTTGACCGCTGTTTTCATATGCCTAGTGTGCAAGGTTGCATATCATCTGTAGTATTCCAACAAACGTTTTATAAGGGAATGGAGTTCGTGACGCTCTACAACTTCTTCCCGCAGCGCGCGTGCCGCAGCGGCACGGCGAGGCGCGTCGCACAGTGACTCTATGGCGTCAGCCATAGATTTCACGTCATGAGCCGCCAGACGATACGGCTCAAGCATACTGGCAAAAGCTTCGCTCACGGATACGACCGGGACACCCGCACTCATGGCTTCAAGCGGCGCCTTATCAAGGCTGCCTGTTCCACGGCTCGCATGTACGAACACGTCATAGGAAGGCAGTAGCGCCGCCACCTCGCTCTGTGAGCGGATGCCAAGAAAGCGCACCCGATCTGCATAAGAACTTGCTGCGACCCGCTCCTGAAGGCGGGAGGTGTATGAGTCGCGCACATCAACGACGCCAACAAGATCAAGGGAGAACAAGGCCTTCCGGCGAGCAAGTTCATCGCACACATCAAGGATCGTCTCGATACCCTTGGACGGCACGATGCGTCCAACCGTGATCAAGCGCAGACCAGTGCTCTTGCGCTCCACAAGTCTCGGATGGAAGAGCGTCGTGTCAATACCGTGCCCAACCACATGGACCTTATCACTCCTCAAGCGGAAACTCTCCGGCGATGCTGTGAAGATAATGTCCGCCAGGTGTGTCGCGATGCGTAGCGAAACGCCGACTTGCTTGTGGGTATACCACAAGCCGATCTTCTTATGCCACGCGCGCCACAAGACCCCGCCAAGAATGACGTATATCTGATTCATGTGCACGAACACGGCATCGTAGTTATTTCGCTCGCTCCAGATGTGGCGATAGAACATAAGTATCTGAGAGAGACGCGACGTTCCTTTTTCTTTTCCCAACGACAACACACGCACATTGGGCGGCAACGTATGCTCGCCTTCGCGCAAACAGATGACCGTCACGCGCGCGCAGTGTTTCGAGAACTCTTCGACCCAACGCACAAAGAACCCGAGCACCGGGTCGTTCACGTCGACAGATTGAGTGAGTATGAGTAACGTCATGCCTGTTACGACCGGTCAGTCGTTGCTCGCTTCTGATAATTACTGAGGCACACATCGATGCTGCGCTTCCAGGCTGCCGCCCACTCTTCTGCTGTCGGAAGCTCGCCGAGAAGTGCGCCGTGATGCGGCGTATGGAGCACTTTGATGATCGTCTCCGCGAGCTTGCCGTGGAGCACCACGGTCGCGCCTGCATGCGCGGCGACGCCGACATCGTAAGAGACGACCGGCGCTTTCGCCACGAGCGCTTCGACGGTCGTCGCGCCATATCCTTCGTATGGTGCCGTCGCGGCGATCACCAGGTCGACCGATTTATACAATGAAAAAACATCGTCGCGGCGTCCGAGGAATACAACATGACTCGAGATGCCGAGGTTATGCGCGAGCTCTTCAAGCTCCGCGCGCTGCGACCCATTGCCTGCGATGAGAAGGCAGGCGTGCGGGAATTCTTTGAACACTTCCGGCATGATGTGCAGTATCTCGTCGATGCGCTTCTCTTTTTCAAGACGCGCCGCGATGAACAAGAATTTCGTGAAGTGCGGGTAGAGCGCGTGGAGATCGAGACGATGCGCGTGCTTGATGGCATTCACATCGGTGAAGATCGGCAGGATGGTGATCGGCGCACGAGTACCGACCCGCTCAAGCGCCTGCCGAAGCCGCAGCGATACCACGCGGATGCCGTTGGCGTGCCGCAAGAGCTCAAAAGCCAAAAGTGCGCGGGCGCGGTTAGCCCACCCTGACCGTGCATACGATGGCGACGCTATGTCGGTGTGTACCTGGAGCTGGAGTGCGGTCTTGTCTCGCAATGCCGCGACGAAGCCGACGAGCCCGAGCAAAAACGGATCTTGCGCAGTCACTACATCGAAGAGTGCACTATGCGCCGCTTGCACCATGTGGTACGCCGCAGTGAGTTTCGAACCGCCAAAGCCGCGCACGACACCATGATCGCCAAGCGGGATCGTGCGATCCTCGTCTGCTGGAGTGTACACCTCAAGCCAATTCACCTGGCTCGCCTGCAGCAGCAGGCGTTTGTGCACATCGCTCCCCGACACGAGTGCATTGCGATCACCGCTGATCATCAGCACGCGGCCCTTGCGATCGGCGCGTGTGTGAACCGCATACGCATGTGCCACTTCTTCGTAGGTGTCGCGAAGCATGTGTTCCACCGAGAAATCGTGCACGCGCGCGTGCGCGCGCTTGCCGAAGGTGTGTGCAAGGAGCGCATCATTCACCATATGCGAAAGCGCCGCATGAAGCAGCTCGGTGTCATGAGGCAACACGAGGAGGCCAGTCTTGCCGTCTTCGATGAGCTCCGGATTGCCGCCTACATTGGTGGTGACGATCGGGCACGACAGCTGCATCGCTTCGAGCAACACATGCGAAAGGCCTTCATAGGAAGAATTGAGAACGAAAACGGTCGCCGCCTGGTACCAGCCGAGCGCTTGCGCGTGCGGCAAGTCGCCGAGGAAGAGCACGCGGTCTTGCGCGCCAAAGCCTCGCGCATGAAGTTCCAATCGCGCGCGCTCCGGTCCGTCGCCGACGATCGCCAACCTCCAGCTGTGCTCTTTTGCGATGATGTCGATGAGCGCATCGACGCCTTTCCATGGCACCAGGCGCGCCGAGGTGACGATGAGCGTCCCGCCGGGCACATGCGCAGGCGCGATCGCCTTCTCCGAGAGATCGACGCCGTTGTAAATGCGCACCAGCCGGTCCTGCTTCACTCCCCAGCCCGCGACGATGCGTCCGAGGTAATCGCTCGGCACGATGACGCGCGCAGCACGATGCGCCACACCCTTCTCTATCGCTCGAAGCAATTCGACCATCACGCCGTAGCGCTTCTTCTGAAAATCATCGAGTAGGTCGGTGACGCCGAATCGCTGTCTCCCCTGTTCCCACGCATAATCGCCGACCACCTTGAGCATGAATGGTCGGTGCAAGAATAACATCGCGAGACACACCGGCAGCCCCACCGACACCGGGTCTTGCGCAAAGACCACGTCAGCGCTTCGCGCGCGCTTGATGACGAGGCGCATGTACGCGATATGCCGGAGCAGCTTTGGCAGGTGCCGCACGCGCGAGAATGGCAGCACCTCCACCTCGACTTGTGGTGAGCTCGCCGAACCCACACCGCGCTCAGGCAGCTTGTCTTCAAGCAATTTCGAATACGTCGCCGGTCCGCCAGACTCGGGAGGATACACGCCGGTGGCGATCAAAAGTCTCATATAACCCTTATTGTAACCATTTTTGTGCTAGATTGTTACTGCATCAAAAAGGCATCCATTATTGATCCAGTGACTTCATTACTTCGACCAATCGAGCGTATTCTTCGACCATCGGATGCTGCCAGGTCTCTCGTAGCATCTTGACCATCTCCTCTTCGAACCACAGTTTGATATGTTTCGGACGCGTGAACAGTGACCAGGTCGCGGGTCCGCGCTCTGCATACGTCGCAATGAGACTCCTAGCATTATGGATCTTATCCGCCGTGGATACCGCTTTCACTTCGACGGGGGCCCGGCGCACGACCTCGACGTATCTCTTTCTCTGTTCTTCCCACGAAATACCCTCGTCATAGCTCAAAAGTTTTACGATAGTGACCACCTCATCACCGAGCTCATCTCGCAATTCGTCTTCCGTCACTTCGGTATCTTCAAGCACATCGTGGCACAGCGCTGCGGCTATGACCGCCTCGGAGAATCCGTACTGCGCCACAATGAGGGCTACCGCGACCGGATGAACGATGTACGGATCGCCATCACCCTTACGCACTTGTCCCTCGTGCGCCGCTACTGCCAAACGAATAGCCCGGTCAATAAGATCTATCATAGGACCATAGTAAAGATCCTAGTGCGCATTGCAAGTGCGATCGCACTCCAGTCATAATGCGCGAGAGCCAACGCGCGCGCGTTCTCCACGATCTCGTTCGTGCGCTTTTGATCACTCTGAAGGCGCTGCACGGCTTCCGCGATCTGATCCGGCGAGTCGACATCGACCGCGAAACCGGTCGGCGGCCGCTCAGGGTTGCGCTCCGGATCGAAAAGAAAGTCGGCGATGCCGCCTTCTTGAGTCGCTATGACCGGGATACCGGCGGCAAATGCTTCGATGAATGAGTTGCCCATACCTTCCGAGCGGCTCGGGCGGATGAATATGTCGGCGCACTTCAGATACTTCGGCAGGTCGCAATGGTCGACATGCCCAAGGAACAGCACACGCTTTCCCACGCCAAGTTCGCGCGCGAGTTCGCGCAACATCTGATCGTCGGGGCCGATCCCGAGTATCGCGAACGACACCGACTCGGGAAGATACGTCAGTGCGCGGATGACATCATCAAGCCCGTTCTTATGCACCAACCGCGAAGTCGTCATGAGAAGTGTGGTGTCTTTTTTCTTGCCGAGATTCTTCTTGAGCGCCGTGAGATCGCTTACCGCATAGTCGCGCGCGAAACGCTCGAGGTCGACGCCATTGGGAATCACTTCAAGCGGACCTTCGAAACCCATGCGGCGCGCCCACGCTCCCAGAAAATTCGAGATGACCTGCACCACGCTCGCATGAGTGAAGGCACGACGGAATAGCGGACCGAACACGCGCATCTGTCTTTCGATATTCTCCGGCGGGTCGCCTTCTTGCAAGGTGAGAACGTAGGGTACGCACGTCATCATAGTAAAGAGCGTCGCGGGAATACCGGCCGAGTGCGCCATCATCGCCCACGCCGCGTCGAAGCCGTGTTTACGATGAAGCGAGAGTGCCGTGAACGCTGCGCCGACCTGAAACCATATTTTATTGATGCGGTGCGGCACGCTCCGAAGATCGATCATTGAAGGATCCCGCGTCGCGAGACCGATGCGATGCACATGCACATGGCCGAGCCGCTCATAGCGCGGAAGCGCTTTGTCGAAGCGCAGCGTCACTAGATGGAATTCTATATCGTCCGGCGCAATGCGATCCGTGATCTCCTTGATCGCCACCTCCGCACCTCCAACAAAGCGCGGGTAGTAGGCGAGTGAAAATATGAGGACGCGCTTCATTTTTAGTTGAGCGTTTCGATGTAATCGCGCAGATGCCGCTTCGCGCTCCAGCCGAGAGCGTTCGATTTTGTCGTGTCGATGTTCGCGCTCATGCGGTTGCCAGCGCGCTCCGGCAACATCTGGATCTCTCCGCCAAAGAGTTCTGCGAGCTCTCGTATCGAATAGTCGGAATCGTTGCCGAGGCCGAAGTTGTCGCCCTCCCCTCTCTCGCCGATAAGCAGCAGTCCATCGACGATATCATCGACATGCGTGAAGTTTCGCCGCTGGGTGCCAGGGGCAACCACGCCGAGCGGCTTGCCCGCCCTTCGAAGCTGGTTGAAGATCTCAACGACCGTGCCATACGCTCCCGCTCGCTCGCCGGGGCCGTACACGTTATAGAAATACGTTATCGCAAACGGCAATCCATACCACGCCGCGTAATTGTTCACGAGCTCGGTATTCGCTGCCTTCGTCCATGCGTATGGACTTTGATCGCGGCCGAGTCCTCCATCGCCGAACTTGGTTGAGGATCCGGCATAAACGAGCTTACACTTAGTCTTACGCCAAAATTCTAAGACGCCGATCGTCCCGATCGTGTTGAGGTCGAACACGATGGCTGGTTCATCAAGACTCTTCTCGACGCGCGAATACTCACCGAGGTGATAGACGAGGTCGGGCGTTTCGGGAATAAGCTTCGCGATGTCTTTGGTATGACCCTCGCGATACTCCACTCCTTCGACGTGATTCTCGCGCGAGCCGGTGAAGTAATTATCGAGCGAGATGACGCGGTGGCCGAGCCCATGCAGACGCTTGCACAGATGACTACCAATAAAACCGGCTCCACCTGTTACTAAAATCGATTTGCTCATAGTATTGTGCCGCCGGCCTGCCCCGTAGCCACGCGAGCGAAGCAAGCGTGTGGTACTGGGGTCACCACGATGAGTTTCTGTCCGTTTTCCATTACCCAAATTATAACTCATCCACCACCTGAATGGTAAATTTAGACGCCAGCGCGTCGGCTTGGGCGTAGGGAGAGCTGTTTCTGCCTCCTTCTCCCATGTCGTCGTCTTGGTCTTCCTCTTCATCGCCGTCTGCCAAAGAATTCCGGGGTCGAGCATATAGTGCGCCAGCGGCTCCGATAATGGTCAGCGCAGAGAGCCCGAAGACGGAGAGTGCGAGCGGTGACACTCCGCTCTCGCCTGCCGCCGCGCTGGCGCTGGCGCTTTGCGATGACGACGAAGAGAAGCTCTGCGGGCTTGAGGTCGAAGGCTGCGGGTCAGACGCGCGCACTTGAGCTGGGGTCCTCAGTGAGCGAACCGGCTGAATATCCACTCCAGACTGCGCGCTGTGAACCGCCGGTTCGTACGAAATGCCGCTTGTCTTCGGGTCGCTCATGGGATCGGTCGATGCCGCAATCATGCCGTCGGGATAGAGCAGCTCTGCGCTCTCGCTCTGCGGAAGTTTCAGAAGCGACGGCGCGAAGCGCACCGCCGTGCCGGGCAAGATGATCGTGCCGCGCGGTATGACGAACGATGCATCGCCGCGCCTGAGCGTCCACATGCTGATGTCAAGTTTCTTGTTCGCATGCGTTGCGTTCGCCACCGCGATCGAACCATCGCTTCCCTGCGACACGGACACTTCAGCCGCCACCGCCTCGACCTTGATCGATCCTTCGGCGCTGTAACCATTGCCCGCATCGGCGGTGAGCATGACGTAATACGTGCCTGGATACTGGTACGCGAAGAACACGCTTTGTCCTTCGCGCGTCTCACCGTTGCCGAAGTTCCACAGATAGCGCGCGTGCGGAAGCGGCACGCCATCTTTGTTGTAGAGTTTGCCTTCGAAGAACGAGCCGGCGCCGCTCTCCACCGTGCGGTCACCGCCAAGATCGACTTCCATAAGCGGCGCCGGCGGACCGCCCGCGCCGATCAGTTGTGATTGTGATTGAGATTGCGACGTGTTGGCATTACCCGCACTGGTATCGGTCGCGACATCAGCCGCACCCGCAGCACTACCGTCTCCACCGTTGGTCGTCCCAGGCGTCGGCGCTCCCACCACCCAATCGCCAGCAGATGTCTTCTGGTAACTTTCGCCGCTTCCAACGCTTCCCCACGCAACGCTATCGACCACATTCCCGCTCTGATCTTTGACCTGTATCGTATTCGAATCAGTCAAAGTCAGATCACCGACGACCATATCCGAATTTGAAAGTACGGCACGCGATATCAAGAAATATCCGTTTGCACGAATGATCTTACTCTGAAAGTTTGCGCTCGATACTAGTGAACCAAAACTGCTCCCGCTCGCCGTCTTCCTCTGCATGTACCAACCGGTCAGGTCGACGTCAGCGCTTCCGGTATTGTGTAGTTCGATGAATCGGCTGCCAGTCGGTAGCAATTGCACCTCGTTGATAAGGACGGCGGCATGCACAAGGTCTGGCAGCAGAGACAGCGAGAGTGCTGCTGCGATCGCGAGTAGATATTTTAGATGAGTGTTCATAGCATAAGACGCAAGTGACTTTTAATGAATCGGGTTCACACCCCACCCACCGGCGGCGATATCACTCGAACCGTGCTCGAACTCACGATGGCCGAGCGATCAAGAGCGGTGCACGTCAAAGCGAACGCGGTCGAGGTGGCAAGGATCGGCGAGGCGGTCGCTCCAGTGCCCATCTGTCCATGGGAGAGCGTGATGCTCCAGAGTGGATCATTCTGCGGGTCGATCTGCGATATCGTGCAGCTGTTTGGCACCGCGCCATAGACACTCCAGGTAAGCGTGGTCGTCTCACCCGGCAAGATGAAAGGCGGGGTACTCAATGACGCGGTCGAGCTGGCGACATACGCAGCATAGAGCGGACTTGAGGTAGAGGTGTTGCCTGCGCGATCGACAGCGGCCACGGCGATGGTGGAAGTGGCGCCGTCTGGGGGGATCGTGAATGTGAATGAGGTCGCGGCGGTCGTGCTCTCGGTGCCGTCTTGGTCGATGGCGTATGAGAGAGCGCCGGGTACGTCACTCCAGGTAATGTCGGTGGTTGACGCTGCGGAGAGACAGGGCGTGATGAAGGTTGAGTCGGCACATCCTGCAGCTGCGATGGTCGGCGCCTCAGGTGGCGTGGTGTCGATGATGACGACACGGCTGTCGGTGGAGGTGGCGTCTGTTGTGGGGTCATACGCGCCGGCCATGAGTGCGATCTCACCTTCGGTGAGAGTGAGATCGATCGACCACACACCTTCCTCGTCTGAGGTGGTGGTGGCCACGGTGGTGTCTGATGAGTCGGTGGGACCCCAGATGACGGTGACGGTGGTGGTCGGAGTGGTGGTGCCTGAAGCGGTGATGGACGAGGTTGAAAAGATTTGGTTGTCCTTCGGGAAGATCATTGAAAGTAGGTGCGGTGCTTCAGGCGGAAGAGTCTCGGGTGGCGGACTCTCGGGAGGAGGATCGTGCTTCGGCTCGCCTCCCCCGCCGAAGCCGGGTGAGATGATGAGCGAGGGCGGTGAGGGTGGAGTCGGAGTAGGTTGAATCTGTGTCTGCGGTTGGGTTGGTACAGGGGCTGGAGCTGGGGTGGTCGGTTGAGTGGGCGTCGCCGCCGGCTGCGGCACCACGGCTACCTTCGGCGCGGATGGTTGAGGAACAGGAACCGCTGCGGTCGGAGTCGGCATGACGACTGGTGTTATTATGAACGTGGGTCCCGCTGCAAGGCCTTGTGCAGACGTAGCTACATGCGAACCGATGACGCTGCCATAGAACGCTGAGGCAAGACTTGCGATCTTGGAAGAGACGGCCGAGGCGATAAACGAGGCAAGCTCGAAGTTCGCGAGAGCAGAATTGACCGGGTGGAGTTGTTCATTGGCGAAGACCATGGCAGTAGTTTGCGCCGTTGCCAAGATGGTATTACCAATTGCCGTGCTTACGTCGAGTGAAGGGAGGTCAAAACAATAGCCGGTCGGATCGCCTGGCAAAAATGTTGAGAGAGACGCAAGCTCTGTATTCATGTCGCTAAATATCCTCGTGTCAGCGTTGGTGAGGTAGTCTTGCAAGAAGTAATGGCCGCCAAACGGATCACTCTGTTCGTCTTGAGGCATCTCAAGAGTGATATTGGGCGGGAGCGCTACGAACAACCCTTTGCCTGCCTGCATATCTCGCACAAAATTGATGACCTTGTCGTTGCTTGAAGTGAGATACCTGTTGCTGTTGCCATCGCCCGCTACATAGCTGGCAGGAGTTGCAATGTTATACACCCCGACTGCACTCGCTTCCATGCCATGAGCAATGAGAAAGTCATGGACGGCGTTTGCATAGAACGTGCCTTGCGAATGTCCGACGAGGAGAACACGGCGGTGTGCGATCTTCGTATGAAGGTCAGTCAGCATCGTCTGCAGATCGCTATCTTCAAGGACGTGCGATTCAGACGATTGAATAATGGACTTACCTATATCGGCAATTCCGCCCCAAACGGTCGGATTGTAGCCAACGGTAAAATCCGTACTGCGCAGCGCGGTGGGCATTGAAGCATAGTCGCGCATTAAACGATCTAGATCAGTACTTGCGTCACTATTTGTGGTTCGCACACCATTTATGTAAACCACTTCATAGCCATCAGCCTTGCACGCCGCAAACGCAATTGGTATTGGCATTAACAAAAAGGCCAGCGAGGTTGTGCAGAGAATTAATTTTATACGTGTCATCATCTTAATTAGCGAGTGAACTTAGTTGCACGTCGCAACCTTCCCCCTTAAGACTTCCCACAC
The DNA here is from genome assembly GCA_021814825.1 of bacterium. Classification (GTDB taxonomy): domain Bacteria; phylum Patescibacteriota; class Minisyncoccia; order Phycocordibacterales; family SBAW01; genus JAKALC01. The sequence continues at coordinate 11,158 of JAKAHS010000001.1, forward strand.
TCGCAACTGCAAGTGACTCGAAATGATTATGTAATTGTCTACGGTGGTCAGTGTTGAACACAAGGCCCTCAACTTCCTTATCAAAGAAATCTGCTCTACGTATTTTGTCCCCGATAACACCGCCCATATCAAATGCAGCATCGGTCACACAATAACCGCCAGACAATTCAAAATCCCACTTAACCACCTTCCACGTCTCGCCTGTGTAGACGTTCGGATCGAATTCATATTGAAGTGCTTTCGCATACTGGAGTTCAGCTGCACGGATACGCGCTGAGTCTGGGTGGAGTTTGAAGATCGCAAGTTCGACATCGTCGCGGATACCGTCGTGATTAACATCAATACCCTCAAGTGTGCTGTCATTAACCTTTTGATCGGGCTCCGGCGGTAAGTTCTTCCCCATCACATCATCCATGGCAATGTGGTCGGTCTTGAACTTCTCCGCCAATTGAAGCGCGTATTGATGCTGCTCCTGCAATGCAAAATATCCGATCGCGAAATCGAGCACGAACATGATAACTGCCGCAAGCAGCACCCAGCGCAGCACCTTCCACACTTTGCTCAAAACTATTTTTGTTTTGTTCATATGCTTTCTATTGTATCGCTCTCAAAACAAAACCCGCGCCCTTCATTTGAAGAGTACGGGTTTCGGGAACCTCGGTCTTGTCTTAGAAATATAGTACCACATTCTGCATCCGATCTTTGCGCCGCAGCGGCACTCATCACTAATCGAGGGTCGAGTCTACCCAGTACAGCAGACCCATCGTGACGAGCACGATGAAGACGATGATCCATAGAGTCGTGTCCATGCATTAACTCTACTCAGCGGAGTTAAAATATTCCTAAAATCTCGACGAAGTTATCCACAGTTCCAACGCACACATCAATTTTTGCTGTTCTGCAATAGGCATTTACCAAAACCCCGTCTTACTAGTGCGGAAGACGGGGTTTGGTCGGTACAAACTTACCGCTACCTTAGATCAGAAAGTTCTTGTTGGAGCGTCGAGACGAGGCTCGTGTTATCCGTACGCTCTGCCACGGTGATCGCGATCGGATACTCTGTCTTAGCGGCGATCATGTTGCCTTGCGCAACGTAGTAGCGAGCAAGCATCACATAGAAATCCACCACGTTCGGATTGTCTTTGATAGCAAGTTTCAATATATTCTCCGCCGCGGTCGTGCCCGCCTTGTACCCATAATCAGTGTACAGCGAGAAGAGCGTCCGGAATGCGTTAACATCTTGCGGGTTCAAACGAACAGCCTGCAGATATTCACTCTCGGCTTTTGCCTGATCCTTTATGAAGTTGAGATACAGATCGCCCAGATCATCGTGCGGGACAGCGCTTTGCGGATACAGCGCTGCGACATAGTTCCAGTCCTGCGCTGCACCAGCGTAGTCACCCCCTATCTTACGAATAATGCCGAGCTGAAGCCATGCGTTGAAGTCGGTCGGCTTTTGTTTGAGAATGCCCTGCACCGCCGCGTACTGCGTATTGAGTGCAGCGCGTACATCGACCGAAGTCGAAGAGGAGAATGTGAGCGGCTTGACGAAATCTGGAGTGGAGAGGGTCGTATCGACCTCCTTCACCACCGCACCCTTCCCTACAATGACCGTACCACCTCCTGGGATCTCGACCGTCGTGGTCGATGCGACTTGGTTCTCTCCCGTTGCAACCGACTGCTTATTCTCCTTTTTCCAAAGGACGATGGTAGCGATCAAAATAATGATAACAATAATTGATGTGACCAAAAGATTTTTACGTGCGGTAGACATGGGCTTATTGTAAGTAAGTTTTGCCAAAACGCAAAGCCACTCTGAGCAATCGCATCCCCACAGAGGGGAACCCTCTGTAGGTCTTCGGCAGATACGGCAAAACCCCTCCTACGCGAAGCGTAGGAGGGGTTTGCCGAACCTGTCCTAAACAGTTCTGTTCCTGGCTCATCCGCTATGCGGAAAGTAGGAAGAGAAGCTGACTAGATACCGGTTGACGGGAGACCTGCGACCTGGTAGCCGTTCGTCCAGTCGACATCGTACTGACCAGCAGTGGTCGTTGCGTTGTCAGACCAGATGAAGTCGCTGCCTGCAAGGGTACCAGCACCGGTAGATGCGGTGATACCTGAGGCTGCAATAGCTGCGGTGGTCGTTGCGATGTACGTCGGAGTTCCACCGATCGTCGAGATCGCTGCGTCACCAAGCAAGGTCGGGCTGATCGTCCAGTTATTCGCCGTCGCGTTCGGGGTCACCGTACCGAGAAGAGCGAAGTAGTAGGTCGAGCCAGCCGGGATCTGGAACGGAATGCTCGAAGCTACGGTGAATACTGCGGTCGGGTTGTTCACACAGCTAGTCTGTGTTGCGCAGGTTGCGCCGCCGATCTGACCAGTACCGCTGCCCTGAGACGAGATACCCTGTGAGTAGCCGGAATCAGTGTAGCCGTAGAGCTTGAAGTTGTATGCACTTGCTGACGAGGTAGCGATCGTGAATGCCATCTGATAGATGCCAACCGGATTCGCTGCGCCTGCAGTGATGGTGAACTTCTTAAGAACTACGTTCGTACCATTCGGGTTCGTCGAGTTCGAGACGAATGCGACGGTCGGTGCCGTGCGGAAGAGCTGTACGCCATTCACGCCCTGAGTTGCACCGCCCTTGATCGTCTGACCCGAGTTAGCACCTGAACCTTCGTAGTTGAGCGGGTCGATAGTGAGCGTATCGCCAATACCGCCTGCTGCACTTACGCCGACAGATGCAAGGTCAGCCTTGATGGTGAGGACCGTATCCGCGTCCTTAGCAAGGACGACCGGAGAGGTGAGCGTAGACGTTGCCGTCGCGCCAGTGCCCGTGAATGATGCGGTACCAACGAGCGTTGAGCCGTTGTAGATGTATGCCTGAGCAACATCGTTCACACCATTGTTCGAGCTGTTACCTGCACCAGTAGACTTAGAACCATACGTACCATAACCGAGCGTGAGGCCAACCTTCGTGAGGTTAACTGCCTCGTTCGTTGCGTGGAACTTGACGTAACCAACCGTCACACCAGTCGTGCCTGCCGCGGTGATCGCGAGAGACGGCTGAGCGACTGCTGAGCTCGCTGCGGTTGCCGTGACCGTACCCTTTGAAGAGACGGTCTGAGTGCCCGAGGTAGCCGTCGTCACGTTCGATGCGCTGAAGGCGATCGAATTGCCCGACTGTACGCCCGTTGCCGTATATGCGTAGCCGCTGTTCACACCGAACGTAAGCGTTGCCTGATCGCTGATCGAGGTCGAGATGTTGCACTTAAGTGCAAGCGTCATGACCGTGCCCTTCGGAACCGTCAAAGCCTGATCGAAGGTGATCGTGTTCGAGCCAGATGCAACTGACTGAAGCACGTTCGAACCGGAGTTGAGTGCCGTTGCGCCATTGTAGAGCTGGCAAGCGTTAAGTGCACCGAGATTGGTTGTGCCTGTACCTGCTGCGCTAACAATGAAGTTGTTGAGGCGAACATCTTCACCTGACTGCGAAGCGTCAAGCTGGACGTTCGCAAGGGTGACACCGTTGCCTGCAACGATGCTCTGAGCGACCGGGTTCGGAGAAGCGGTGATGGTAAGAGCGGCGCCCTTGACCGTCATCGTGTTCATCGCGATCGCGTTGCTAAGAGATGAGAGCGAGACCGTGTTGCCCGTGATCTGACCAGTGATGTTCGTCCACTGAGACGACGGAGTCGTCGAGAGGTAGTACGTATCACCATTTGCCGCGGTCGACGGAACCTTACCCTCGAGGGTGTAGTTCTGCGTACCGACCGGAATGGTCACCGTGTCAGTGAAGGTAAGGGTACCATCCGAAGCTTCATCAACCGGACCAGCAACAACTGAGCCGTTCTGGTCAACGATAGAGACGCTCGTAAGGTGACCTGCAGCATTCGACGGTGACGTCGACGAGACGGTGAAGACCATCTTCGAGACCGAGACCGGCTCACCGAGGAAGCTCGTCGTGAAGCCACCGAGGACGGTGTTATTCACGTTGACCGGGATGTTAGCTGCAGCGACGGCAGAATTGTTCTGAACGGTCGTTGCTGAACCACCCAAGATGGTCGTCGTGTAGCCAGTGTACCACGGCTGGAGCGTACCTGACGGTGCGATACCGAAGCCATAGAGCTGACCGACGAAGTACACATCGGTAACCTTGTCGATATTCATCTGGACCGTGCGAGTTGCCGCACCGGAACCAGTGATATCACCCTGAACATAGACATCAACCGAGTTGCCCTTGCTGATCAAGATACCATTCGGGAATACCGTGGTGTAGTACTTGCCGGTCGAGTCAACTGTCGTCGGGTACGAAGTACCATTGACGAGCGTTACGACATTGCTGATGTCAGATGCGCTGGCAGTACCAGTCTGGCGCCAACGGATGCTGTTGAGCTTGAGGTCTTCTGCAGAAGCCGCGGTGAAGCGGATACCCGAGAAGCGAACTGCCGTATCGCCGATGTGCTTGTTCTGGTTCGTGCCCGGGTCATACGACGAAGTCGAAGTCGAGACTGAACCGAGGCTGAGGGTCTCGTTGATGGTCTGCGATGCGCCGACGATCGGGAGAGAACCTGAGACCGGGACAGTCGTGTTGACTGCGACAACCTGCAACTGAGCGATCTGGCCTGCGTAACCGCCTGCCGAAGTCTCCATGTTGCCAGCGACCGTGTAGGTCATTGACTGACCTGCAGCGAGGGTGAAGTTATCACCGATGTTCGCCTGGTGGTTGCTGTTGAAGGTGTGCGCGATACCGACCTGAAGACCATTCTGGTCAACAAGGACGACACCGTTGAACGCTGCATCCTGTGCAAGACCTGCGCGCTGAACCGTCACCGAGCTGATCGTAACCGAGCTCGAAGTGTTGTTGGTGAGCGTGAAGGTAGTGAACGGAACGCGAGATGCGTTGACCGGAGCGAGCGAGTTAGCCGGCTGAGTCGCCATAGCAATGGTGACGCCAGGACCGGTTGCCGTCGTCGTGGTGGTCGTACCGCCAGTCGTCGTGGTCGTCGTCGTAGTACCACCCATCGATGCGATGAACGCGCGGGTCTTCGGACCGAAGTAGCCAGATGCCGGCGTGATGCCGTTGGCTGACTGGAACTTCACGAGAGCTGCCTTGGTAGCAGGACCGAAGGTTGAAGTCTCCATACCTGCTGAGCCAGCGCCCGACGTTGCGACGGTTGCACCATGCGCGTTGAGGAACTGCTGGAGTGCCTTAACGTCTGCGCCGGTTGAACCGACCGTGAGATCCTTAGTAAAGGTGTAGCTCGAAGCGGTAGCCGTCGTACCGGTGGTGCCGGTAGTCGCCTGACCATTGAGAGCTGCGTTAACATTGTTGATGGTCGCCTGATCAGCGCCGAAGCTGCTGAGGAGCGAGAGGATCGACTGTACCTGAGTCGAGGTAAGGCCTGCGGCAAGAGCCGGAGTAGCCGAACCAAGACCGAGCGATACAATCATCGCGACACCAACTGCACCTGCCGCGATGCGTGCAGACACATTTGATTTGATGCTTGTAAGCATAATAATTTTTTT
>JAKAHS010000001.1:16696-51113 GCA_021814825.1 bacterium
TTACTAATGTATCGGGCTTGAGCACTCTGATGTGCATTGCGCCGACTGCAATCTACCTATCCGCACATGAGCGAGCGAGAGACGGTCGTAGTGGAGCGTTAAGCTCCGCACGAGCGCCCGATGCTCATCCATATGCGAACGCTTGGTAGGTAAGGGAGAGAAGACTGAGTTTCTGTCGTAAGCAGCCATGAAGGGACGAGGCCATTCAGTACGTTCACACACTCACAACTGAACACGCACGTGGGAAAGCACACTACTAAAAGTGCGCACCCTGTTTCTGCCTATTCAATTGTCAACGAGCGATCCGTCGCAGCCGTGCGGTCGTTCCTGAAATGCGGTATGCAGCTTTCATAGAAAGTATACCGTTTTCAAGACACCACGGGCAAACGACCTTCTGTGGACAACAAAATCGGCGCTCTGGGCGCTCGTGATCTCGTTGTTACAGAGTATACGCATCGTACGGCAAAATGGGCTCAAAAGCAAGTCTCCGCTCGGGTTTATTGCGAAAAGACCGCCGTATTTTTCTGCTGAAAAATCGGCTCACTCTCGCGCCGTCGCGCTCCGAGAGTCTTTCCGCAAAAACCCTCGCTCCGTACGGAATAAACCAAAAACCAACACAACTATGCCGAAGCCGAGCTTCTGCTGAAAAATCGGCTCTGCTCGCCCCGTCGGGCTGCGCAAGGCTTCCCTCGCCAGGAAGCTCGCTCACATCATTCGACAAAAAACCACTAATTCGGTACGTAGACGCTCCAACGTCGTTCTCCTTCCTTACGGACAAGACCGCGGCTGATAAGGGTATTGAGTTCGCGTTGGATGGTCTTTTCGCTGCAGTTCTTCACTACCTTGGATATGTCTTTTATGGAAACTCTTTTTTGTTCAAGAACTACTTTCAAAATGGCTGATGTTCTTACTCGTTCGCTGCTGTCTGATAGCGCGTTGGGTTGCGAAGCGCGCTGTTCTTGAGTGTGCGATGTTGCATGTCCTTTAGTGTCCTTTATCTTCGCAGTACGCAGGTAAGCTGGCAAGGATACTGCGGGTTCCGCGGCCAGCGATGGAACCGAGAGATCTTCGAGGGACAGGAATGGAGAAGCTTGTTTCCCAAGGGAAACTTTTTCTACTACCGACTCATACTCATGCACTAGCAATTCTGCGTTGTTTTCCTCAAGAAGATGGTACGAAACGGAGAGACGGATGAGTGAGAGTGCTTCATAGAGATCAGCGAGAAGTGATTCTTCGTCGTACTCACTGGCTGCAAAACGCACGACCATGGCGGGTATCGCCGAACTCACGCGTGCCAAGCCGGAAGAGACCTGGTCTTCGTTGGATCTTGATTCATGAAGGAGATGTGCGATCGCATGTGCGATCTTTTCTGACTTAAGATAGCAAAAATACAAATCAGGTCGTCCTTTAAAAAGGCTTGATTTTAGCGACGCTTCGTGGAAGCTTTTATTGGACATATCAGACATTGTCTTTTGTGTGTCCTATTGTGTCTTTTATGACGATATCGGTCATTTGAGACATTCAAGGACGCGTTGTCTTTTATTGTAGCCCGCTGCGTGTACGGAGCAAGATTGACGATGGCCCGTATGCAGTTCGCAGTTTAGAAATAGTCAGCGATTCTTAGATCTGGCCGCAATTTTCGCACGCTTTGTTTGTCTCATGGTATTATTTCTCCATGGCACAAAAGAAAAAAACGAAACTTCCCCTTCCTTCTTTTTCATCGATACCTGATCACACGCGCCAATCGATCTGGTCGATCCTGCTCATCATTGTGGGTCTTTTCTTGGCTCTTGCCGCATTCGGTACTGCAGGACCTGCTGGCAATGATGTCTATGGTCTGCTCGCTTATTTGCTCGGCTTTGGCTACTTCATTGTTCCTCTCCTCTTTCTCATTCTCGGTGCGAGCGCACTTTCAGAGGATCGGCCGGCATTCGAGCCGCTCAAGCTGATCGCAAGCGTCATCTTCGTGGTGACTGGTCTTGGCTTCGTGGAAGCGGTGAGCGGCCATGGCGGTCTGCTCGGACATCTGATCGCTGGACCGGTCGTGCAACTCTTTGATATCTACGCTGGCAGCATCATCCTCGGAGGCCTTCTCCTCACATCACTTCTCATCGTACTCGAAGGACGCATCTCGCTCGAAACACTCAAGGCGGTCTTTCGCCCGCTCGCCTGGATCGGCGGGTTCATTGTAGATGGGATCAGAGGCGCGATCGAGAGCGGGAGAGAGAGGCGCGAAGCTCGCCGGGCGGCGCGCGCAGCTGAAGCCGACATGGGGCCGGATGAAGAGGTCGTCGAGCATGAAGAAGAAGTTCCTGCCGCGGCACTCGCTTCATCCGAAGACACTGGGAGCGAGATTGAGAAGGAACCGGTCATCCGCGATAGCTCGAAGCACGCGGAGGACAGCGCACCGACAGCAAGCTCGAGCAAGGGACGCTCGACCGCCGACATTCTCAGATCACTGCTCGGCGAATATAACAATCCCCCGCTCTCACTGCTTGAACGCGATCGCGGCAAAGCGAGCGTCGGCGACATCAAAGCCAACGCGAACATCATCAAGCGTACGCTTCAGAACTTCGGCATCATCGTCGAGCTCGATGAGATATCGGTCGGTCCGTCCGTGACCCGTTACGCCATAAAACCAGCCGAAGGGGTGCGGCTCTCGAAGATCGTCGCGCTCCAGCAAAATCTTGAACTCGCTCTCGCCGCTCATCCGGTCCGCATCGAAGCACCGATCCCTGGCAAATCGCTCGTTGGCATCGAAGTGCCGAACTCGGCGAAGGTCACCGTCGGCCTCGGCACGATGCTCGCTGCTCCTGAGTTCGCGAGTTCCGACAAGCCGCTCCTCGTAGCGCTCGGCCGCGACATCACCGGCGGTTCGCATTTCGCCAATCTCGCGAAGATGCCGCACCTCCTCATCGCCGGTACCACCGGCTCCGGCAAGTCGGTCGCCATCCACACCCTCATCACCTCACTGCTCTATCGCAACGGTCCGCAGACGCTCCGCTTCATCATGATCGACCCGAAGCGCGTGGAGCTCACGCTCTACAAGCCGCTCCCTCACCTGCTCTCGCCGGTCATCACCGATCCGAAACGTGCGATCGCGGCGCTGCGCTGGGCAGGAAAAGAAATGCAGCGGCGCTACGACATTCTTGAGAGCGAGCGCGTGCGCGATATCGGCTCGTATCATTCAAATGTGCTGAAACCGGCGCTTGAGCGCATCGCGAAGAAAGGGCTTGCAGAGGGCGAAGAAGCGCCTGACGCACTCCCCTACATCGTGATCGTGATCGATGAGCTCGCCGACATCATGCAGACATTCCCGCGAGAACTTGAAGCGGCGATCGTCCGCCTTGCGCAAATGAGCCGCGCGGTCGGCATCCATCTTGTGCTTTCGACGCAGCGCCCGTCGGTGAATGTCATCACCGGTCTCATCAAAGCGAACGTGCCGTCGCGCGTCGCACTTCAGGTGGCGTCGCAGATCGACTCGCGCACCATCATCGATCAGGCGGGCGCCGAAAAACTCCTCGGCGCCGGCGACATGCTCTATCTTTCGAGCGACATGGGCAAGCCGGTGCGTTTGCAGAGCGCCTACATCGGCGAGGACGAGGTCAAACATGTCGCAGATTACATCTCGAAGCACAATGAGGTGCAGTTGCCGATCGACCTCGGCATGCCGACCGCGCTCAGCGCTGAAGGCGGGTCAGGAGGTTCTGGCGAGAGCTTCAGCGGCGATATGGGCGGTGGTTTCGACGAAGATGTCGATGATGACATGTATGAAGCGGCAAAAGAAGCGGTCATCGAGGCCGGCAAGGCGTCGACGTCGTACATCCAACGCAAACTCCGCATCGGCTATTCGCGCGCAGCGCGCATCATGGACATTCTCGAACAACGCGGCGTGATCGGTCCGCAGGATGGTGCGAAGCCGCGCGAGATCCTTCTCGGCAAGACGACCGGAGCAGACGCCGGGTCAGAAGGAGCTGGCGAAGAAGACCCTGAATAGGTAGCGTGCGCATTGATAAAGCATGACGACGCGCCTTAACATCATTCTCGCCCGAAGCGCCGTCGCCTTGGCGGTCGTCATCATCGTTTGCTATGGACTCTTTGAAGCACGCCGACTGGTAGGCGGTCCAGAGATTGTTTTGACGCAACCGCAAGACGGCAGCACGGTATCAGGACCGGTCGTACATATACAAGGCACGGTGCAGAACGCGGCATTCATCACGATTGACAGCGAACGCGCCTATGCTGATGAGCAAGGCAATTTCAGCAAGACCATTTCGCCGCCCGCCGGATTTGCAGCACTCACGGTCTCCGCAACCGACCGCTTCGGCCGTACGCAAACGCGCACCGTCCGCATCATCGTCGTGGATTACTGCCCCGCCCGTGCTTAAGGTCGAGTCTGATAAAGGCCTTCCTTGCGCACACGACTTGGCGATTTCGTATATAATGACAAAACACGAGGAATCCATTCCCTTTTATTCGCTTATATCTATACCCATGGCAGTAGCAAAAAAGAAACCGGCAGCAAGCACTAAAACAGATCCATCCAAAGGAGGCAGCGCGATCGAGGCCGCTATCCGCGAGATCCAAACGAAGTTCGGTGATGAAGCGATCATGAAGCTCGGCGATGCGCCGAAGGTCGGCATCGACGCGATCCCCTCAGGCTCGGTCGGCCTCGATTGGGCGCTCGGCATCGGCGGCTATCCGCGCGGACGCATCATCGAGGTCTTCGGACCGGAATCATCCGGTAAGACAACCCTCACCCTCCATGCGATCGCCGAGGCGCAACATCGCGGCGGCATATGTGCTTTCATTGACGCAGAGCACGCGCTCGATCCGGAATACGCGAAACGTATTGGCGTGAATATCAATGAATTGCTGGTGTCGCAGCCGGACACCGGCGAGCAGGCGCTCGAGATCGTTGAGTCGCTCGTCCGATCAGGCAAGATCGACATGATCGTTATCGACTCAGTTGCCGCGCTCACGCCGAAAGATGAAATTGAGGGCGACATGGGTCAAGCCCATGTCGGCAAGCAGGCACGACTCATGTCTCAAGCACTGCGCAAACTCACGGCGATCACCGCAAAATCGAAGACTGTCGTCATCTTCATCAACCAGATCCGCATGCAGATCGGCGTCATGTTCGGCAATCCGGAGACGACGCCGGGCGGCAAAGCACTGAAGTTCTACACCTCGGTGCGCCTCGATATCCGCCGTATCGCGCAGATCAAGAAGGGTGAGGAGGTGGTCGGCGGCCGATGCCGCGTGAAGGTGGTGAAGAATAAGGTCGCTCCCCCATTTCGCACCGTTGAATTCGATCTCATGTACAACGAAGGCATCTCGCGCGAAGGCGAAATGCTCGCGCTCGGCGAGAAGCTCGGCTGCGTGCAGAAGAGCGGCGCCAGCTACGCCTTCGGCGAGGAGAAGCTCGGCCGCGGCTACGATGCCTCGCGTACGTATCTGCGTGATAATAAAAAGACTGCAAAAAGCCTGCTTACCGAGATCCGCAAGCGGCTTGCCGCAGCAGCATCAGGCGAAACCGTCCCGAAGAGCTCCGACGAGAACGACGGCGAAGAACCGGAGGAATAGCAGGACATAAAATAACCATACTAAAAGGGCGCCGGCGAAGCCGGCGCCCTTTTAAATTCCTCAATTCCTCCATTCCTAGTATCTTTATCCAAGCACCGGTACGGCGCGGTGCTGAGCAGAAAGTGCATGCATCGTGTCGCGTGCGAGAAGCACCAGCGACATGCCGCCGAGCACGACCGCGATCTGCACCAGCAGCTTGGTCTTTATGAGCGCCAAGAAAAGGAACATTACGATACTTGAGGCGCCGCCCTGCGCCACGGTCATGAAATTCGCCACCACATGCGGCACCGACACCAGCGCCATCGTGCCGGCGACCGAGGCGATGAAGGCATAGACCTTGAGCGCGATCCCGCTTACGAGCATCCGCACCGCGTAGATGACGCGCACTCCGGCCATGATGTTCTGTTCAAGTATAGTCATAAATATTATGTCGGTGGTTAGATCTTGCCTTCTAATGTCTTATAAACTTCGCGGAACTCTTTTTTGGCGCGGTGCACCCTCGTCTTTATTGAACCAACGGAAACGCCTTCACGTTTCGCGATCTCGTCTTGCGAAAGTCCGTCAATGAAGAACGCAGAGAGAACGCGGGCGAAGATCGGCGACATGCGCGAAAGGACGCTGGCGACCAGGTCGGTCATTTCCCCTTTCTCGAACTGCCGCAGATCGCGATCCGGCACCAGCGCCCAGATCTCTTCATCGAGTTGTACTGCCATGCCGTTCTTTCGCTTCTGTTTCGCGTAGTGCGTGAGCGATGTGTTGATGAGGATCCGCCACGCCCACGACGAGAACTGCGCGCCATCCTGTTTTTTGAACTTAGCAGCATTGAGATATATCTTGGTGAACGTCTCTTGCACGATGTCTTCCGCCTCTTCGCGACTGTACACGATCGATTCCGCCTTGCGCAAAAAAGGCGCCTCGTACTTGCGCACGAGCAACGCGAAGAGCGACGGACGCTTCAGCGAAAGCGCCAGCACCTCCTCATCCGGACGCTCCTCTACTCCTTCAGATCCTGCGAATTCCTCCATGGCGATACTGTATATCATATCGGCTTCACTTGCTACAACTGCCATTTTGCCGCAGAGGTTACCGTGCGTATATTCTTGCTTAAAGCCGTTTTTCAAGTACAATGCGTGAATACCAGTGCAATTAAATACATTTTCAAGGTATGGCGGTATTAGATTACAACGAAATAACCCCGAAGAAGATCATCCTTCTTGAAGGCACTCCCTATGAAGTGCTTGAGTCGCACTGCTTCCGCAAGCAAAAGCGCAAGCCGGTCAACCAGACGAAGCTGCGCAACATTCTCACTGGGCGCGTGACCGAGCAGTCGTTCCACGCCGCAGAAAAAGCAGAAGAAGCGGAACTATCCACCCGCCAGATCAAATTCCTCTATGAGAACAAGGGTGCGTACTGGTTCTGCTCGCCGAAGGATCCGAGCGATCGTTTTGAACTCTCAGCCGACATTGTCGGTTCTGCCGGCCGCTTCCTCAAAGCCAACACCGAGATCGACGCGCTCGTGTTCGATGACGGCATCATTTCCGTGCGCATTCCGGTCAAGATGGATCTCAAGGTCAAAGAAGCGCCGCCAGCTGTCCGTGGCAACACGTCGCAAGGAGCACTGAAACAGGTCGTGCTTGAGACCGGCGCGACGGTCAATGTCCCGCTCTTCATCAACGAAGGCGACACGATCCGCGTGAACACCGAGACCGGCGATTACGTCGAGCGTGCGTAAGGCAGCTAGCGGGTGATAGTTTGTAGAAAACCTCTTGAAGCACGGCTTCGAGAGGTTTTTGTTTTTCTACGGCCTGACGACTTCTCCTAGATCTCCATCGTCTGCGGCACCAGCCCCACATTGAACGAGCTGCTATAGATGGTGCCATCAAGCCCCGTGCATGAGAAGGTGAACGTGCTGGCGACAGTGATCGGCGGGGTGGTAACGGTGCCGCTGCTGTTGGTGGTATTGGTGATAGCTTGATCTAAACCGCCGGTACCCGTCAGGTGGCACGTGTTGGGCTGCATGTTGACGACACTCCAGTTTGCAGTAATGGTCGAACCGGACTGTACTAAAGGCGGTCCCACGGGGGCGACGGTAATGGACGGCTGTCCGCTGACCGTAACGGTCTTCGAGTCGGAAGCGGAGCCGCCCGGACCTGAGCAGGTCACCGTGAAAGTAGTGCTGCCCAACGTATCAAGTGTAACGCTGGTAGTGCCCGTGACGGCTCCGCCAGTGCTAAAACCTGTTCCCGTGCATGACGTGGCGTTAGTTGAGAACCATGATAGAGACGTGGTCTTTCCCACTCCGTAGAGAATGGAGGGGTCCGCGGTGATGGTCACAGTGGGAGCGGCGCTCGTTACTGAACAGCTCTGGAACACATACGAGCCACTCAGCGTGCCATTAGTGCACGTGCGGGTCTGGGAGACACAGGTCGAGGGAGACGTTACCGAGGATGATTGGTACGCGGTGACTGAGGAGCCGTCATTGATGGTGCCGCCCCACGGGAGACTACAAGGTGCGGCGGTGACATTAACCGTCACCGATTGGAGCGGAGACGTGCCGCCTGGACCGGTACACTGGAAGGTGAAGGTGGTGTTCGAATAGAGCGGGTTAGTCAAGCCGCTACCTGAGAGCGTGCCAGAATTGCTCCAGGGGCCACCGGCAGTACAAGAAGTCGCACCAGTTGAAGACCAGGTGAGTGTTGGACGACCGCCTGAAGTAACGGGGTTGGGAGAAGCGGAGAGGGAGGCCGTGGGCGCAGCGACAGAAAACGCCCCGGTCACACCAGAGAAATCGATCCAGCCTAAATCACTTGACCAGGCATAGCCAGAGAGATTCGACCCGGAGATCGTGATACCGTATCCTGAACCGGAGAGGCTTACCCATCCGTCGAATCCGCCGCCATTAGCCGCTAGGAATCTCGCCCAGCCGTTTATGGCGCTGCCGTTCCTGTAGGCCGCACAAGTGCCCGATGGGCACCCACCGAGATCGGAAGAATTAAAAGAAAGCCAGCCATAATTCTCGCTCCACGCGTAGCCGGAGAGGTTGCCATTCGTTGTAGGGACGGTCACGCCATAGGTCGTGGCCGAGCCATCACTTGAGCTATTGAAGCTGATCCAGCCGATGCCCGGGTACGCTCCGTCTGATGATGAAGTGCCGCCCCAAGCATAACCCGACGCATTCCCACCAGACGCCGCGTGTGCAATGGAGTGACTGAACGCCATCGAAAATGATAGAACAGCGACGAATCCGATCGCTAAGCCGAGGAAGGTCTGCACGCCGGTGAAAGATTTCATATCTTGTTGTTCTTTTATGGTCTCGAGCGTGCAAAACCGGTGAGACTTGGAGAGGGGGCTATTTCCAGCAGATATACGAAGTAGAACTTGGATTCACGCTGTAATTACCCGCGAATTGAGCCGTAAATCCTGATGGACACGAACAGCCGTGAGTGGCCGGGTTGGGTTGCACACAACCACCATCTATGCCATAGAATCCACCGAATTGGAGACTGCCACTGCTGCCTCCCAACTGACTCACCCATTTACCCATTGAACCTATATAATAATCATTCGCGACAACATCAGTGTATCCATTCACCGCCCGATTCATCACATAAAACCACCCGTTCATGGTTGCAGCCACGTTAGAACCATCGCTATACATGGCATTCCCATCGCTCCAACGCATGGTACTACCCAAACCCAATCCGTTGATATTGCTTGTCGTGAGACCGCCGACCGTAAGCGCTCCAGTCTTCGTCTGCGCAGTAGCGCTCGTGGTGATCGGTCCGGCGACATTCCCGCTCGGGGGCGAACCAGCGGGAGCAGTCCATGCGTAGGCCTGTACCACATAGAAAGTGAGCACAGTGAAGAGCGATACGACGAACATTTTCAAGGTAGATGCGATCTCTTGTTTTGTATTCATAATGAATGTGATTATAAATCTTACTTCTCGACCAGTATCTCGTTCGCGACGAACTCTCCCTCGGTCTTTATATTCTCCGCAGCAGAGACGGTGACCTTATCTCCCGCAGCAATGTCGGCAGCGCTTGCGGCGGTTTGTGTGAACGGCTGGGGCAGCTGCGTTCCGGAACCCTTGTTCGCCTGCGTCGATTCCGTAAAAGCAGCCAGCTTCCCCTGGATAACGCTTTGCGTGTTTTGCGTCACAGTGAAGATCTTTGTGCCTGTTGATATATCGATAATACGATCCGTGAGGCTCGCATCGGCGAAAGGATCGGTGGGCGTAGTGCGAACCGTGATCTTGTCGCCATTCACCGCCGCCACCGTTCCTGAAACTGAACGGACGTCAGAAGGAGAGATCATCGTGCCGAAACTGCTTGCCATGACAAGCCGTTCCGCTGCGCTAAAGCCAGCTTGATAGCCCTTCTTCGCGTTGCTTAAGGAAGCCGGAAGATACGGGTCAGTGAACATTCCTAAGACTGCTCCGACCAGGAGTAACCCGACACCTATCCCTGCATATCTGAAATTTTGTGGTGTTCCCATACATCTATCATTCTACTACGCGCTTATAAAAAGGTTCTGCACCCTTTCATTTGTACTGTGCATAACTCTTGCATAGACGTCTGTCTGAATCCTACCGTATTTATTAGTATGCCTATTGAAAAGTGCCGTCATGGTCTTGCGCGCAATGCAAAACGCCTCGCAGAGCGGGGCGTTTTGCATTGCGCATTGATCGGTTATGTTATCGCACCACGTACGGGATGAGTGCCATGAAGCGCGCTCTCTTGATCGAGGTTGCCAGCGCGCGCTGACCTGACGCCGAAAGGTTAGTGCGGCGGCGCGACAGGATCTTGCCGTGCGGGTTGATGAAGCGCTTGAGCGTTTCGACATCTTTGTAGTCGAATCGTTCGCTCATCTGGATCTTTTCTTTTTTGTTTTTCTTTTCCATAACTATTTGTTACTACGTTCTATGAACTAAAATGGTATGTCGTCCGGATTGACCTCCTGCGTCGGGTAGGCGATCGACTCTTCCTTCGAAGCTGCAGCCGGTGCCGCTCCTGTGGGTGAACCAGCGCTTGCACCGCCAGTGCGCGCTGCGCCGAACTGCACCTGCTCCGCAATGATCTCGGTTCGATACTGTTTGCCCTTTTCGCCATCCCAGCTGCGGGTGTGGAGCCGGCCTTCAACGAATATCGAGCTCCCCTTTTTGAAGTACTGATGAACGAACTCTGCACTCTTGCCGAACACGACGACATTGTGGAAGTCCGCTTCGTCCACCCACTGTTCGTTGCGCTTAACGCGGCGGTTCGTCGCAACACCGAACTCTGCGACCGACACACCCGACGGGAGCGATTTGAATTCCGGATCGCGCGTCAAATTGCCTGCCAGGAGAACTTTGTTGAGGTTCATATGATTATGATACCAATGAGTCGATCGACTTATCAAGCTCCTCTTCGGATACTACGGTCTTCTTTTCTTCCGCGGCAACGACCGCCGGTTTCTCGATGGTCTTGCCTTCGAGGCGATCCGATGAGAACACGACACGCGGCGTAAAGGTGATCGCCTCGCGCGTCGTGTGAATGATGATGAAGCGGAGGATCTCCGTCATTTCGTGCAGGTCGTGCTCAATCTGCTTAGCGACGCCTTCAGGCGCTTCGAACTTTATCCAACCAAAATAGCTTTCGGTGTATTTCTCGCGTCGGCCAGCGACCGGTCGCTCAATGCGGTATGCCAGCTGCATACGCTTCGGCATTTCTTGCGCAATGATCGAACCGCCCACTTTCTCAATACTAGTACGAACACGTTCAACGACGGCACCCACCTCGGCTTCCGCCACGGTCGGCACTATATGAAAGCCGGCTTCTAATACGGCCTTCTCGTCGCTGATCGCCTGGGTAAAGGAGCCTTGCTCCTGCGATGAATCAGTCATGCGGACACAGTAGCACAACGCGGCGGTCGGCGCAAGAAACGAGCCGTTGCCGAAGGTTGTGGAGGTCAGATCTCAACAGCCTTACACGGCTTAGTGGAGCGTCGGGGGTACCTCCTCTTCCCATGCGGGGTATTCGCCTTCTTCATCCTCGGCTGCCTGACGTTGTATCTGAGCATAAATGAACTCCATCGTCTGCGGATCATCCATATTGATCCTCGTGTGAGCTTGGTCGAGTTCATCGATCCAATTGCGGAATGCCTTGCCGTACTTTTCTGCCCACACCTTCATAGCGCTGTCGCGGATCTGCATATCGACGGTCTCTGGCGCGAGCGGATCGAGAGTTTTGGCAAAATCAAAATGTATAAATCGATACGACATGAGCGCAAGTCTTTGCTGCAACTCGACTTGCTCCTCCATCGATTCAAGCGAAGCGACATGCGGACTATGCGACTGCGCTTCCGCTTGTGGCGCTGGTGTGTGGCTCTCTGGTCTGAACATGCCTCTATCGTACTATTTTTACAAATTAAATACCATCCGCGCATTCTGCACGGTCGTAAGAGCGATCTCGTCTGCAGGCGCGGCCTTTATCTCTGCGATGCGGCCGATCGATTCGGCCACAAAGGCTGGCTCGTTGCGCCTGCCGCGATGAGACTTCGGCGCCGCATACGGCGAGTCGGTTTCGACGAGCAGCCGATCAAGCGGCGTGGCGCGTACGGCATCGTCATACATATCGGTGAAGGTGATGACGCACGGAAAAGAGATATAGCAGCCAAGCGCAAGATAGCGCTCCATCAATTCACGCGAGCCGGTGAAGAAGTGAGCGATAGCGCTTATGTCGGGATATTTCGCCCGCGTATTCGCAAGCAGCGCGAGCAGATCATCGTGCGCGTCGGTAGTGCCGGCACTCGGTCGGCAGTGGATGATGAGCGGCTTGCCGACCTTGTGCGCAAGCTCGACATGCTTCTCAAAGCGATCTTTCTGCGCCTCGCGCATGGCCGCAGTCGTTTCTCTGAAATAATCGAGGCCGCATTCGCCTATGCCGACCACTTTGGGATCAGCAGCGAGTGCTTCGAAAGCCGGCACGTCAAAAAGCTCGTCGAGATTATCGTTCGGGTGAAGCCCGACCGCTGCCCACAAAAAATCGTGCTGCCGTGCCAGCTCGACCGCCGCCTTGCTTGAGGCGAGATCAGTACCGACCACCACCGCACCGATCTTTTGTTCTTTCATCCGCGCAAGCACCTCTCCCCTGTCCGCATCAAAATCCGAGAATTGAAGGTGGCAGTGCGTATCGAAAGCAAAGAAGGTCATATGGCTACGATAGCACAAAGCGACACGCCGCTGAGGGAGATCATTCCTTGCGCGGAAAGAGATTCTCGGGCTTTTTATTTTCCTTGATCGCCGCAAGGATCTTCTCACTCGTCTGCGGCATGAATGGCGCGAGCATAGTCGCGATGGCGTGGAGCTGTTTAATACAGGAAAGGATCATTTCCTTCCCTTGTTCTGGCTCATCTTTCACAACCGCAAAGGGCTTCTCGCTAGCAATATACTCATCAAGCCCCGTGACATGTTCCCAAATGAAATCCATCGCTTTGTTGAACTGAAAGTCATCCATGGCGTCGACACGGACGTGAGGGGTTTCCATTCTCGCAATGTCGCTCGGCTCTAGGTGTGTCTCCGCGAGTTTCATTACGCGCGCAATCAAATTGCCGAGGCCGTTGGTGAGGTGGGCGGTGTAGTATTCGTGCACCGCATCAAGCGTGAGATCGGAATCTTCGGTCGGGCTCACATGACGCAGGAGAATGTAGCGCACCGCATCAGTACCATATTTCTCGACGAGGTCGAGCGGGTTGATGACATTCCCGAGCGACTTACTCATCTTCTGCCCGCCCGAGGTAATGAAGCCATGATAGAAGACGGTGTCAGTATTCTTGATGTCGGCCGACATGAGCATCGCCTGCCACATGAGCGACTGGAAGCGCACCTGATCCTTCCCTGCCACCTGCAGAGTCTGCCCATCTGTCCAGAACTTCTGGAAATTACCTTCGACGTCCTTGGGCCAACCGAGTGTGGAAATATAATTTGTGAGCGCATCGAACCACACGTACATCACCTGCGATTCGTCATCGGGAGTGGGGATGCCCCATGAGAGCCGAGATGCCTCGCGCGAGATGCTGAAATCTTCAAGACCGCCCTTCACGAAATTGATCGCTTCAATGCGGCGCCACTCCGGAGTGATGACATTGGGTTGCTCAAGATATGCGAGAAGTCTCTCTTGGTAATTCGAGAATTTGAAGAAATAGTTCTCTTCAGAGATCTCCTTGAGCTCAGCGTTGGGATGGAGCGGGCACTTGCCACCCTCGCATTCTTTTTCCGTCTTAAAGGATTCGCAGCCGACGCAGTAAAGACCGGCGTAGGTCTTCTTGTAGATATCGCCGCCTGCTTCGCAGCGACGCCAGATATTCTCTGCCGCCTTGATATGCGCCGGATCGGTCGTGCGAATGAACGCGTCGTTGCTCAAGTCGAGCGCCGCGCCAAGCTTCTGAAATTCGGTTGCGTAGTGATCGACATAGTCTTGGACGCTCTGCCCCGCCCTCTGCGCCGCCTCAAATATCTTCTGTCCATGTTCGTCGGTGCCGGTCGAGAAAAAGACTTCGTCGCCCTGCGCGCGTCGCGCACGAGCGAGTGTATCAGCCTGTACGAATTCGAGCGCGTGCCCCATATGCGGACTCGCGTTCACATACGGCAGCGTGGTGGTGATATAGAAAGGTTTTCCGCCCATAATATAGAAAGTGGGTCTTAATTGGCGCGGCGACCGGCTTCGACATCGTCGACCAGCTCGCGCAGCGCCGCAGCAAGCGGAACCGCAAGCAGCACCCCGATGAACCCCGCCATCTTTGCACCGACGATGAGCGCGAGAATGACCAAGAGCGGCGGCACGCCGACGATCTTCTTCACAACCAGAGGATAGATGAGGTGGCTTTCAAATTGCTGGATGATGACGAAGAGACCTCCGACCATGAGCGCCATCGACGTGCCGCCAGCAGCGAACGCTACGACGATCGCCGGTATCGCAGCGAGATATTGTCCGAAGACCGGAATGAGTTCGAAGAGCGCGGCGAGTACGGCAATGAAGAGCGCGTAGGGCACGGCAAGGATCACGAGACCGAGATAGAGAAGCACGCCCACCAAGAAGCCGAGCAGAAGCTGACCCTGCATCCACTTTCCTATCTTGTTCTGCGCGCGGCGCCAGAGGCCGACGACGTATTCCTGTTTTTTAGGCGGTGTCACGACGCGCAAGAAATCATCAACGCCGGTGTCTTGCACGCAGAAATAGAACGAGAAGACGATGATAAGGATGAATGACTCGACGCCACCGAAGAACGTGGAGAGCCCGGACACGGCGCCTCCGGTCGAGCCGCCGAGGGACGTGCCGAGCGCACGCACCACATCAGCAGATGAAAGAAGCGACGCTATGTCGTCGATCGGAAGTTTCGAATTACTCGCAGAGGCCGACGAACTGAGCGCGTGAAGCGTGTCGGGGAGGCGCGCGATGAAACTCGCAGCGTCATCGAGCACCGGCGGAAGAAAGAACAACGCTATGCCGATGAGTACGCCGAGGACCGCGATATACATAAGCGTGACCGCCCACACGCGCGACATGCCCCATCTGATGAACGCGCGAATGCCTGGTTCCATAGCCGACGCAATGACGATCGCCGTGAGCACGATGAGTACGATATCGCGCAGGAACCACAGCGCCGCGAAAAGCACGAGGAAAAGCAGGGCGGTGATGATGCTGCCGGAGGTGATGTGGACGTTGATGTCTTTGTGCGTCTCCATGTTCTTTAGATCTTGCTCTTGATGAAGGAGGCGAGCTCCGCTATCTTCATGCGCGTCTGCTCTCCGCTGTCGCGGTCGCGCACCGTGACCGTATCGAGCAGCTCAGCCGTCTCACCCAGCGTATCGAAGTCGATCGTGATGCAGTACGGTGTCCCGATCTCATCCTGGCGGCGGTAGCGCTTGCCGATGTTGCCATTATCATCCCATGCGATCTGCGGGATCTCTTTCTTCAGCGCCTGGTACACCTCGCGCGCTCTTGCGACCAGCTCCGGCTTGTTCCGCAGAAGCGGCGAGACCATAGCCTTGACCGGCGCCAGCTTCGGGTGGAGTTTCAAAACAACACGCACCTCGCCGCCGAGATCATCCTCATGATAGGCATCTGCAATAACCGCAAGGAAGAGCCTGCCCATGCCCATCGAGGTCTCAAGGATCCACGGAATATATTTCTCTCCATTCTCCGGGTCGGTGTAGTTGAGATCGACGCCCGAGAATTTCATGTGCTGCGTGAGATCATAATCGCTGCGATCATGAATGCCTTCGAGCTCGTCGAAGCCCCACGGAAATTTATATTCGACATCCCACGCGTCTTTGGCGTAAAAGACGAGATTCTCATGCTGCTTGAGGCGGAGATTCTCTTCTTTGATCCCGATCGAGAGGAACCAATTCCACCGATCTTTCTTGAGCGCCTCGTACGCCTCCTTGTTCTCGTGAGGTTTTATGAAAAGCTGCGTGTCTGCCTGCTCGAACTCGCGGCAGCGGAAAAGAAAGTTGCGCGGGCTGATCTCGTTGCGGAACGCTTTGCCGATCTGCGCGACGCCGAACGGGATCTTCGGCTGCATCGTGTCGACGATGTTCTTGTAGTCGAGGTAGATACCCTGGCACGCTTCGCCCGGAAGATAGACTGGCTCCGTCCCTTCGGAAGTGAAGTCGCCAAGATTCGACTTCACGAGAAGATTAA
Source organism: bacterium (assembly GCA_021814825.1). Classification (GTDB taxonomy): domain Bacteria; phylum Patescibacteriota; class Minisyncoccia; order Phycocordibacterales; family SBAW01; genus JAKALC01. The sequence continues at coordinate 32,965 of JAKAHS010000001.1, forward strand.
ATTTCTTTGCTCGAGAAAAGTCATGTGCGCCGCATTTAGCGCAGGCGATCTGCGCGCGATGCGCGTCGAAGAGCGCGTTGATCTCGTCCTCACTCATCTTTTCATCGGCCGTGACGCCGATCGCCTCAAGCGCCTTGTCGACACGAATGCGTGTGTTGCACTTCTTGCACTCTGCCATCGGGTCGGAAAAGCCGGACGTATGCCCGCTCGCTTCCCACGCGCGCGGATTTTTGAACATGCCGGCATCAAGGCCGTAGTGATTCTCCTTGTCGTAGACATTCGCCTGCCACCAGGCTTTCTTGAGATTGTTCAGAAGTTCAACGCCGCGCGGGCCGAAATCGTAAATACCGGCCAGACCGCCGTAGATCTCGGAGCCAGGATAGACGAAACCGCGGCGCTTGCACAGCGACACGATCTTTTCCATCCCGTTAGAAGTTTCTAGTTCCATAAAATTGAATGCATAAACCAACCAAATGCGGCTTATTCCGCTATCACGTCACAGACTCCGCTCGCGAACTTCTAACGGGATCCATGAGATTCTCCTCCATATACAGCACACAGTATCACAACGAGACGACCGGCACTAGAACCCGCCTCTTGAGAGGCTGGTCACAACTCTGCAGCAAAAATCAGTTATGGAAGTCAAACTTTTTCTCTTGAATCTAGGCTGATTGTATGGCAGTGGTGTGATACTGACCACCCGCAACGCTCGACCAGATCGTGCGCGCACCGACCTGCACAGGGGAAGAGCGGTCGACGGTATTGCCAAGACCGAGCTGGCTGTAATTGTTATATCCCCATGCCCAGAGTGTGCCGTCTGTCTTTATGGCGGCGGTATGAAACCAGCCGTTCGCGACCTTCGACCACGTGGTGAGGGCGCCTACTTGCACCGGGGAGGAGCGGGTGGTGGTGTCGCCGAGACCGAGCTGGCCTCGACTATTAGACCCCCATGCCCAGAGCGTGCCATCCGTCTTGATGGCGGTGGTGTATACAGAGCCATTCGCAACGCTTGACCAGGTCGTAAGCGCTCCTACTTGGACCGGGGAAGAGCGGTTGACGGCGTCACCAAGACCGAGTTGACCTGAGCTGTTGGCCCCCCATGCCCAGAGCGTGCCATCGGTCTTAAGGGCGGTGGTATGTCTAAGACCTCCCACAGCGCTCGACCAAGTCGTGAGAGCACCGACCTGCACCGGAGAGGAGCGATTGACGGTGTCGCCGAGGCCGAGCTGGCCGTAGGTGTTGTACCCCCAGGTCCAGAGGGTGCCGTCTGTCTTGATGGCGGCGGTGTGTTCGGCGCCATTCGCAACCTTCGACCAAGTCGTGAGAGCGCCTACTTGGACCGGGGAGGAGCGGGCGGTGGTGTCGCCGAGGCCGAGTTGGCCGTTGCCGTTGTATCCCCAGGTCCAGAGGGTGCCGTCGGTTTTGATGGCGGTGGTGTGTACAGCGCCATTCGCAACGCTTGACCAGGTCGTAAGCGCTCCTACTTGGACCGGGGAAGAGCGGCTGACGGCGTCACCAAGACCGAGCGCACCTAAACTGTTGAGCCCCCACGCCCAGAGGGTCCTGAGGAGTGGGAAATTCGCCGCCACCTGCTGGCCGTACCAGGTAGTGCCCGCGTTGGCGGTGTAGAAACGGAGCAGATCGGTGCTCCCTCCCGTGGTCGAGAGAGTTGGCGCCGCAGCTCCCGGCCACACCACGCTCGTTGGCCAGGTCGCCAGCCGGCTGCCAATGCTGTCCTGCGTCAGAAAGAGCGCGATCGTGCCGGTCTTGCCACTCGCCGGCGGGTTGGTGAACGTGAAGGTGCAGTTGCCCGTGAGCGTTATGTGGAAGACGTTGCCCTGCGAGAGGTCGATGGTGTAGGAAGTGCCTGAGTTGGCGGTCACCGCCGTGTATGAGTAGCTCCTCAGCTCCGCATTCTGCAGCTGCTCAAGTCCGATGTCGACGCGATTCTTTGAGATCTTGATGACCATGGTTTTATGGTATCACACGTCAAAAGCTGGAAACAGAGTTTACAGAGGGGAACCCTCTGTAGGCAGACAGGGCCACATGGAAGCTTCGCTTCCATGTGGCCCGCCTCTTTTTTGCTTTTTTATTTCTCTATTCCTTCATTCCTATATTCCTATATTCCTTTGTTCCTCGCAGCTTTTACTACTGCCCCACGATCTCCATGCCACGGGAGAAGCCGGGATCGCTCGTGAGAAGCGTCGTGAGCGGGTCGGCGTTTGCTGTCACTTGTGCCTGCGCGAAGCGATCTTGACCCTGGAAATGGATCGCTCCCGTGAGCGCCGGCACAGAGCCGACCTGCGAAAGCGACGGCGTCAGTGATACTTGGAACGCTGCTTGCCGCGCAGGACTCGTGTAGCCGACACCCGCCTCCACGTCGCCAAGTGCCCAGGTGACCGTGCGCGTACTGTCATCGTACGATACCTGCTCGCCGCCCGCCGTTCCGGCGCCGATGAATGAGACGTAGGGCGGCAGCACGGTGCTCATGGTCGCGCCGGCGAGCGTGTTGGATGAATTCTTCACAGAAAGAACGACTGCATAAGTGGTGGCCTGCCCTACCCGAGGAGGAAGCGGGCCGCTTTCACTAAACGGACCGGTGAAATGGAGCGCTTGCGCCGAAGCGGTAACTGCCGAGGCAAGCTCGATCTTCGTGCTAGCAACCGTCGTGATATCCTCCGGCACGCCGGCATCCTGGCGCGTCCCATGCACGGTGAGGTTCAGCGTCACTTCAGGATTAGAGAGCGGCACGCTGCCGGGCGGGAGCGTTGCAAGAGAGAATTGGAACGAACCGCCGGCGCCCGGCGCAACCGACGCGAGCTGTGAATTCTGGTCGCTCCCCCACGTAATCTGCTGTTTGTTGGAATCATAGAAACCGTTGATCGCGTGCACCGACGATCCGTCGATCGCGGAGCCGGAAAGCGACAGCGTGAACGTTACGTTCGATATGGTCTCCGTCAGATTATTCTGCCATGCGATGTTGCCCGAGATCCCTCCGCCAAGCGGCTCCGCGATCGTCGCCCCCGTATTGCCACCCAGCGAGATCGTCGCGCCGATGAATGGCTTGCGCACGGTGACCGTCTGCGGGGCCGAGAGGAGCGGGACCGCAAGCGATGTTTCGGTCGGATCGCTTTCCGTGCCGGCGAGGAAATGGAACACGCGCTCGTCGCCGTCTTCGCCAGTGAGCACGCCGGAGATGTGTATGGTCTGGCTGCCACCCGGCTCGAGCGTGCCCAAATGCCAGAGCGTGTTCCCCGGTGCCGCCGCCGGCGACACTGAGCTCACCGCGAAGCCGAACGGGTACTGCACTTCGACCGCCACATTCGGAAGCGGCGAGGTGGCGTTGGATGACACCTCGACGTCAAGCGAGAATGGCTGTCCTGAGATCGCTTCGGTGGGCGATGAAATAGACACGGAGATCGGCGATGATCCGATCGTGAACATGGTATCGACCTGTTTGACGAAGACCGAGTTGGAACCGGCGAGCTGATATTCGAGCGTGACCGACACTTTTTCTTGCGAGCCGCTCGCGCCGAAGAACAGCGCCGATGATGTTTGTTTGATCTGTTGCCCGGGCGTTATTGTGCCAAGTGAGATGCGCTCATTGGGCAGCGCCACCGTCGGATCATTCTCTGAGCGCGTGCCGTCTGGATAGGTGACCACCAGATCGGCCGCAAGAAGGGACGTGTTGTTGCGATTCTGAATGATGTACTGGAGCGTCGCGCCCTTTCCGCTGTCGATAAGCGATGGAGCGACGATCTGGACATCGATGTTCTGCGGAGATATGGTGTTGAGTCCGCCCCACAGCGCCCATCCCGCGACCGCCGCCGCGATGACGAAGAACACGAATGAGCCCCACAGGAAGTACCATGCGGCGGTATGTTTTGGTGTGCGTTTCTCCATAAGCGTAAGCGGTGCGAGCGGCTTTTCTGGCGCTTCTTCTTTCATACCATCCCACGAGCGAGGCGCTTCTTTGCGCATCGAAGAAAGCGGTGAGCGCGCGGTCGGTTCGACCTCCGGCGCCTGCGTGCGTGAATATAATTTACTTTTGAGCCTTTCGACTGGCGGTTCCCGATCGGGCATAGCACTATCATACCGCACCAACACAAAAGCTGAACATCAAAGCCCGGTATATCCTCCATAAGGACTCGGCCTGTTTGTTGTCAGACTCCAGCCGAGGACGCTCTATCACAACCCAGTCGCGCTGAGCGACTCGTTGATCGATCGGATGAGCGCGCTGCGTGAAGTGGCAGCCTGCGCGGCAAGTTCCATCGACAGAGCGCTGTCGCCGATGAATGGCGCAAGCTCCGGCGTCTTCGGAAGATAGCCGAGATGGTGGAGCGTGCGGAGCACGAGCACCGACTCGATGCCGTCGACCTCTTCGCGCGTACGCGCCGAAAGCAGAAGACTGATGCCTTCTGCAACTTGATCAAAGAGAACAGGCGAAGGCTCTTCGCCATGAATGAGGCGCGTGAGAAGTTGCAGGATCTTACCGATCGCATGCCGCGCGTAGCGCGAACTTTCTGCGAATTGCGTGCGGTCCTCCTCGCATCGGTGGCCGTTCACGATCTTCCACTCATGCTTGCCGCGCACCAGCGAAAAGCGCGCGACGGTAAGCGGTTCGAGAAAATAGCGCAACTTCGATCGTGAGAGGCGGCTGCTCTGTGCTTTGGCATACAGAAGACCGCGATCGCGCGTGAAGAGCGCCACGAGCGTGTTCGCTTCTCCGACGCCGCGCTTGCCAAGCACGATCCCGGAAGTGGTAAGAATGGTGTGACCGAGACTCATCGTGTGAGAGTGAAGCGCACGGGCATGTTGAGCGATGGATGAATGGGAAGATCGGCAGCACGCATGATCTCAAGCGCGCCGAGACTGGTCTGCACAAGGAAGTCAGCTTTGTGCGACTCGAAGAACGCTTCCCACTCTTCGTCCGCGTCGATGCGCAACGTCGGCCGGTCTGCGACCGAGAGGCCTTCCTTTTTGCGTAGATCTTGTATGACTCGCACAACGTCGCGTACCAGCCCCTCCTCGCGCAGCTCATCGGTGATCGCAATGTCGAGCCACACATCCTCTTCCATGTCAGTGTCGGTCTCGATGACCTTCACGTTCACTTCATCGGCGATGATGGCGCGCAGCACTTCGTCGTCCGGAAGCTCGCGCACCTTAAGAAGTGCGAGCGGCTGGCGCACCTTGATGCCGGCATCGTCGCGACGCTCAAGCGCGCGTGATGCCACCGCGCGAACGATTGCCATGTCCGCGAGGATCTTCTCATCAACCGCGATATTCTCCGGCCATCTCTCCAAGTGGACGCTCTCCTTCTCCCCGCCGACTCCTTGATACATACTTTCGGCGATAAATGGCATCAGCGGTGCCACGAGTTTTGCGAGCGCAAGCAAGATCTCGCGCTGCGTTGCGAGAGCGAACTGCTTGTCGGTGGCATCCGCACCAGCACGCACGCGGTCGCGCGAGCGGCGCACATACCACGTCGAATAATCTTCGATGAACGGGCGCAGTGCTCGCACGGAGCGCGGCATGTCGTACGCTTCCATCGCGTCGGTCATCTCGCGCACAAGCTCTCCCAAGCGCGAGCGAACCCAATGATCAAGCGGATGCGGGCTGTTCTCGCTTTCGGTCACTCCGTCGTATTCCTCTTTATAGAGCTCGAAGAATTTATATGAATTCCACAAGATGCCGATGACGCGGTTGTGCGCCTCGCGTACGTCTTCATCGCGAAATGCGAAATCCTCGGCCTGCATCACCACGCTTCCCATCATGTAAAGGCGTAGTGCATCGGCACCGTATTTATCGAGCAGCGCGAGCGGATCGGTGTAGTTGCCCTTGCTCTTGCTCATCTTGGAGCCGTCGGCGGCAAGCACATTGCCGGTCACGACCGCAGCGCGGAACGACAGGCGATCGAAGAGCGCGACCGCCATCGCATGCATATAGTAGAACCACGCGCGCGTCTGCCCCACATACTCGGCAACGAAATCACCCGGGGCGCGCTTCTCGAATGCTTCCGTGTTCTCGAATGGATAATGATATTCGGCGAACGGCATGACGCCCGACTCCGCCCAGCAATCGATGACTTCCGGAATGCGGGTGTACTCTGCGCCATCGTCTCCAAGGAGCGTGATCGAGTCTATGTACGGACGATGCAGGTCGAGATCGAATTTCGCGTTGAGCGGAAGCGGCGCGAACGGGATCTCCATCACTTCGCCCGGCGCTGCCGCGAGATTCACTTCGCTCATGAGGTCGTCGCCGCGCGCGCCAGAGAGTACTTCGAGGAGTGACTTGAAGCCGACCGCGTGCGACACTATGACCACCGTCTTGTCCGCGTACGTTTTTTCATAGCCGTAGATCGCTTTGCCGAAACGGATCTTCGCTTCTTCAAAGCTTTCGCCGTGATCAGGATGCACGGTGTACCAGTCAGGCCGCGCAAGCGCGCTTATCCACTCCGATTTCGGACGGCCGTCATATTCGCCGAAATTGAATTCAGCGAGCTGTGGGTCGATGACGATCGACTGTTCATCAAGACCAAGCTCATGCGCCATGATCTGCGCAGTTTCGCGCGCGCGGCGCACCGGTGAGGTAACGAGCACCAGCGATTTCTCCGGCGCTGCCGCCGTGCTCTCGCGGATGGTGTGCGCCGCGCGCGCCGCCTGCTCCCGACCCTTTTCCGTCAGCGGGTAGATGCCTTCGGGGTCGGCGGTGTAGATGCCCTTGCTCATATATTCCGACTCGCCGTGGCGCACGATGAAGTAGCGATTGCCGGCGGTCTTCGCGCGCTGCTTGAGCTCCTCCAGAGAGCCGACCACCATGTAGCGACCGCTCTGCGCTTTCCAGATCGGCAAGGGAGAGGCCCAGAAACGATTGCGCGAAATGGTCCAGTCGGGCGCGTTGTCGACGATATGTTTGAAACGACCGTGCTTGAGATGCTCCGGCACCCATGTGATCTTTTCATTCTCCGAGAGCAGCTTCCCTTTTATCTTTTGGATATTGATGAACCACGACGAGACCGCGTTGTAGACGAGCGCGGTCGCGCAGCGATAGCAGTGCGGATATGAGTGTGTGTGCTCCGCTTTCGCAAAAAGCAGCTCGCGCTTCTCGAGATCTTCGATGATATGCTTGCCGCCCTTTTTGTAATACATGCCGACGATGAACTCCGGCGCCATCGAATTGTACGAACCGCTCGCGTCGAGCAGCTGGATCATCGGCAACCCTTCGCGTGCTCCGAGCGCGAAGTCGTCTTCGCCGTACATCGGCGCGATATGCACGATGCCGGTGCCCTCTTCGGTCGTGACGAAATCGCCCGCATACACGCGATGTGCCACGCCCGACTTTTCTTCGCCCGCAAAGTCATAGAGCGGTTCATATTCGAGACCGAGAAGATCGATGCCAGAAAATTCGTAGCCAGCATTCGGGTCTGACAAACCAAGGGCCGACATTCTGTCTTTGGCGACGAGATAATATTTCCCACTTTCATATTGAACGGCTCGATATGAAATATCTTTACCAACCGCAAGCGCCATGTTTCCCGGCAACGTCCACGGCGTGGTCGTCCATGCAAGGATCTGAACATCCGAACCCATACCAAGACTAAACAATTCGGGCGTCGGTTTCAGTTTGAACTTCACCGTCACCGCCGTATCCGTCACATCCTTGTACGTGTTATCCATCGCGATCTCCGCTTTTGCCAGCGGCGTCTCGCAGTGTGGACAGTACATGAGCACCTTGCGGCCTTCATAGAGAAGCTCCTTCTCATGCAAACGCTTCAGCGACCACCACACGCTCTCGATGTACGAGTTGTCCATCGTCTTGTACGAGTTCTTGAAGTCGACCCATCGTCCGATGCGCTCGACATATCTCTCCCACTCGCGCTCGAACTCAAGCACGCTTGAGCGCGCCGCTTCGTTGAACGCCGCGATACCTACCTGCTCGATATCTTTTTTGGTCTTGAGTCCGAGCCGCTTCTCAATGAGCGATTCGATCGGAAGGCCGTGGCAGTCCCACCCCCACCGACGGCGCACGCTATACCCGCGCATCGTCTTATAGCGCGGCACGACATCCTTCACGATCGACGACAGCAGCGAGCCATAGTGCGGAAGCCCGGTCGCAAAGGGCGGGCCATCATAAAACACGAACTCGCCGTGCGGCGCATCTTTCCCTACCGACTTTTCGAAAATTTCGCGCTCCTTCCAAAACGCGAGCACAGCCTCCTCGCGCTGTGCTATCTCCGTCTTTTCTTGCGTCTTTGTTTTCTCCCCCTCAGTCATACATAAGAATATATAGGTTATTAGCCCAAAACAAAAGCCGCGCCAAACACCTACCAAAAGAAAGCTGCTGCGCTCTCCCATGTCTCACCCACACTTATAATTCACGAACGTGAATTATAAGTGTGGGTGAGACAACGAATGAAGGGTGGGTCATCGTAGACCAAAGATCTTCTTGAGATCGTTCCCGCCCTCTAACTCCTCGACGATCATGTACAACAGCTGCTTACCAGTGCGCAGATCATGCTTAAGCAGTGTCACCACATCTTCACAATCATATGGATAGATCCAGACACTATTCTGCAGAAGAACAAACCCCATATCTCGTAACGTAAAGCGTACTTTATCCCGAAGCGATCTACGAGTCTCGGGGATATCGAAAATGAGCACCCGCCATTTACCATCCCATCGTTTCGATTTTTTCAGTTTATATTCCGAATATTCAAGATGGGCGAGGTATTTCCTACCTTTCGAGGTGACGCGCAAATGTCCGCCGACTCGCTCAAGATATCCACTATGCAGAAGGCGATCGCGCGAGCGGTTGATGACCTCCTTCTGTCGCTTGTGCGGCATGAGTCCGGTCTTTTCCATAAGACCAAGCACCTGCGGAACGACAAAAGCTGTCCCGACCATCCCAGTGACGGCAGCAGAGGCAAGAATGAATTTACCGACAGAATGCCGGCGCGCCCTTTGTCCTGATCTCTTCTCAAGATTGCCCATACACTTATAGTACACGTTCGTGAATTATAAGTGTATGGTTGTAGGAGTAAGAATGTGAATAAAAGTGAAAGCGGTCGACCGCATAGTGAGGACTGCTTGAGATTTCTTGGAATATGCCGCTGTGCATGGCGGTACCGGTAGCGGAAAATTAAAAGGCGGTACGTTTCTCAACGTTCCGCCTTCTTGATCAGATCGGTCCTTTTTCGACCTTGAACCTACCAGGCATGCCTGCCGTACGAGGTTCCTAAGAGTTCTGATCACGGGGTGCCGAATCCCCACTCTTGTGCCGGATGGTATGTCCGGCCGCTACTTCGCTTTCTGAAGAACATGGCGTCTCCCTATATTGATGATCGTGGCGATCACTGAAAACTTACTAACAATAGTTAAGCACGACCGTAGTAAAAAGTCAAGCTTTTCGGCTACATCTCATCGGGTGCGGAAATACCGAGCAGCCACAAGCCGTTTTTGAGCGTTTGGCGCACGGCACTCACGAGTGCGAGTTTGTCTGCAGCATCTGGCGTGCCGAGGATACGCTCCTGCGCATACCAAGAGTTGAAGGCGCTTGAAAGCTCGATGAGGTACTGTGCGACGAAGTGAGGTTCGTACAGCTCTGCAGCGCGCTCCACCACCTCCGGGAAACGCGGCAAGAGTCGCTCGATGTCGGGCGCGATGCCGCCGCGAACATGCGCGGACGACGCAACGTTCTCCTCTTCTGCCTTCTTGAGCACGGACACGCAGCGCGTATGCGCGTATTGGATGTAGGGGCCGGACTCGCCTTCCAGCGAAAGTGACTTCTCCGGATCGAAAATGATGTTCTTACCCGCGCCCTGCTTGAGCACGGAGAACTTTATCGCGGCGACCGCGATCTGCCGTGCGACCTCCTCGGGGTTCGCCACGCCGCGCTCCCCCATCTTTTCTTTCGCCGCCATGATCATCTCATCGACGAGCGACTCGCCGGTGATGACGTTGCCTTTGCGCGACGACATCTTGCCTGACGAGAGTTGCATCATGCCGTGATGGATGTGCTCGAAGATATCCTTCCATTCAGGATGCACGAGGCCAAGTGCCACGAACACCACATTGAAATATGCTTCTTGTTCAAGCGCGGTCACGGTGATCGAGCGATCGAATGTGCGGCGCTCGCGCTTCATTTCGGCGAGACCGATCTCTTTCGCTTCGTAGGTCGGCAATCCTTGCTTGTTGATGAAGACGCGGGTGTGAAGCTTCGGGTCATGCTCTTCCCCATGGAAAACTATCGCGCCGGCGCTCTCCACGAACAACTCCGGATGAGCGCGCACGACTTCAAGACCTCGCGGTCCGGTCTCGCTTTCGAAAAAGTATTCATCAAAAGTTGTTCCGAGAAGCGCATAGATATCTTCAAAATGCTTCAGGGTCTCCTCGCGTCCCCAGACGTAGAGCGCGTTGATCTTTTCATCGCTCTTTTCATACACTTTCTTATTGATCTCTTCAATCTCGCGCTTCGCGTCCGCACTCTCTTCGTAAGCGGTGGCGCCGCGCACATATGCTGCGCTGATCTGCGCGACCGTCGGCTGCGTGAGATCTTCCTGCAGGAGCCCCCAGATCGCTTTGGCGACATGCGGGCCGACATCGCCTTGGTAGTTCGCGCGGATGACAGCGGCGCCCGAGCGCTCAAGGAGCCGCGCGACGCTCTCACCGATGGCATTACTCATGAGGTGACCGATATGAAATTCTTTGAACGGATTCGGATCGGTGTATTCGACCATGATCGTCTTGTCCGACCAAGCGTCATTGCTCCCCCACCGGTCGCCTTTTTCGCGCGCCACTGCGATCGCGGCGGCGCGTGACTCGCTTGAGAGGAAGATGTTGAGAAAACCAGGACCGGCGATCTCGATCTTTTCCACGCCAGGGATATGCGCCTCCTCAAGCGCCGCGCGCATGGCGACTGCAACATCGCGCGGGTTCTGACCGAGCTTTTTTCCTGCAACCAGCGCCGCATTACAGGCGTAGTCCGCACCGGTCTCCGCAGGCGGATATTCAACGACAAAAGCCTCATCGGGAGCACCCAACTGCGCGAGCGCCTCGCGTACCGCCGCTTCTATCTTTTCTTTCATATTCACAAAGTAGCAGGATTTCACTCAAATCGCCATCTTAGAGCGTCGTCGATGAAAGCGTCGGCGACGTCGTGCTTGGTATGACATCGAACGAGACGCGGCCGATGAGCGCACCGCTTTCCGTCTCCACGTCGCAGCGCCACTGCCCCGGAATGATGTTCTGCTTCATGCTGTACCCGCGGTAGCCTTCTTCGCGTCCGCCGGAGATCGGAAATTCGACGACTGCGATCGTGTTCCATGTTTGCGTCGGCGCGTCATAGAGCTCCCATCGATGGCGGATCGGCGTGCCGAGCCCGGTCGGCGCAAAGACCGATGACCAGCAGTAGGCGTCGCTTCCCGCTCCAGCGGTGAAGATGTCGGAGGTGGTGTGCCAGAATTGCCACGAAGGGGCCTGCTCATACTGCGCACCATAGGAACCATCCGCGTTGCGCACGATGAGATGATAGATGCCGTCATCGCGCAGTGCGAGCGGAACCGGCGGAATGATGTTCGTGAAATACAGCAGGTTGAACAGCGCGAGCACGCTCGCGATCATGAGGAGCGCGTGCGTGAGATGTCGGCGCCCTTCACGCCCGCTGAAGATCCGCGTCGTACCATGGAGCACGATGATGAAGACAAGCGCGACGACCAAGCTGACCGCATTGCTTTCAATGAACGCTGCCGTGCCGATGTCGTGTACGATCCATGTCGGCACCGCGATGACGCAATAGGTCAGAAGGAGCACATACCACACGCTCATATTGAAACGGAGCTGATCATATTTGGTTTTGAGAAATTCATTACCGATGAGCATCGCCACCAGGACGCCCAAAAAGAGCAGGCTGCCCGCCGGCGTGCCGCTCTTGCCGTAGAGGATGAGCATGTTGCTCGCAAGGCCGCCGAAGGCGAACTTCATCGAGAGGATCGGCGCCAGTGTGGTCGCCGGATCTTTTGACGCACGCCGCGACGGCCGCGCAAGATACACGATCACGCCGGCGGATATAAGCAGGTAAGAGAGGAGCAACACGTTCACGAAGACGCTATCGGGGCGCTTCGCGATAATGAGATCGAAACAAAAGCCGCCGACCATGGTCGCGACCGACACCGCGCGCTCATGACGATCCAAAAATGCTAGGAACCCATCTGGCCGAGACATGACTGTAGTGTAACAAAATATGCGTGCAAAAGTTTAGGCCGGCCGCTGGTGTGCGGTCGGCCTCTTGCAGAGCGCGGCCCGATAAGGCGGCGCTGTGCAAGTGAAGACATCGTCTGGTAGGTCGACACCTTCGAGAAGCGCGCCCGCCCATGCAGCGGGAAACGCTTTGATCTTCTGAGAAGACTGTACCATTAAATGAACGTTTCGGGGATCGGGAATTTATTGCACAGGGCTTGTATCTCGCTTTTGATCGCCGTGAGTTTCGCTTCATCACCGCGGCCATGCAGCGCCGCTATCATAAGCTCCGCAACGCGCGCACATTCCGCTTCCCTCAAACCGCGCGTGGTGATCGCCGGCGTTCCGAAGCGGATGCCGGATGGATCCATCGGTTTGCGCGGATCATCGGCGATCATATTCTTGTTGAGCGTGATGCCGACTGAGTCGAGCACGGTCTCTGCTTCCTGTCCGGACACGCCGAGCGACTGCCACACATCGGCAAGCAAAAGATGATTGTCAGTACCGCCGGCGACGAGCCGCACGCCTGCATCTTTGAACACGCGCTCCATCGATTTCGCATTCTTGATGATCTGTGCCGCATACGTCTTGAACGACGGGTGGAGCGCTTCGCCGAAGGCGACCGCCTTCGCCGCGATGTTGTTCATGTGCGGACCGCCCTGAAGGCCGGGGAACACCGTCTTGTCGATCTTCTTCGCGATGTCTTCCGATTCGCGCACGAGGATCATGCCGCCACGCGGTCCGCGCAGCGTCTTGTGCGTCGTCGTCGTCATGATGTCGAAACCATAGTCGAATGGATTTCTGGCTGCGCCTCCGGCGATGAGTCCGGCGATGTGCGCGATGTCCATCACTGCGAGCGCACCGACGTCGCGCGCGATCGACACGAATTTCGCATAATCAAGTTCGCGCGGATACGCCGAGAAGCCGGCGAGAATTATCTTAGGTTTTTGCTCGCGCGCCACGCGCATCATGTCGTCGTAATCGATCTCGCCCGTCTCGACATCCTTCATCTTGTAGCGCACGAAGTTGAAGATCTTGGTGATGTACGTCACCGGATGTCCGTGCGTGAGATGCCCGCCGTGGCTGAGGTCCATGCCGAGCACGGTGTCGCCCGGTTCAAGGAGCGCGAAGTACATCGCGATGTTTGCATTGGCACCGCCGAGCGGCTGCACATTGGCGAATTTCGCGCCGAAGAGTTCTTTGGCGCGCTCGATCGCAAGGCTCTCCACGACATCGGTGAACTGCTGGCCGCCGTAGTAGCGCTTGCCCGGATAGCCTTCCGAATATTTATTGGTGAGAATCGAACCATTCGCTTCTCGCACCGCGCGCGACACATAGTTCTCCGACGGAATGAGTTCAAGCCCTTCCGCCTCTCTCCCCTCCTCGCCCATGAGCGCGTCGTATATTTTCTCGTCCTGTTCTTTGATGTGTTCGTACATAGTAAAAACGTTAGAAAGAATTAAATATGTACGACGCTAGATCATATAAGGTATAAGAAATGCTATCCGTGTATCTTCTTATTATATCCGCCGGCGACCGTGAGTTCTGCCTTGATAGTCGCGTGCGGATCATAGTCATTCAACTGGACGAACTCCGGCTTGAAGGTGTCGAGCGAGTCGAACGACTCCGTGAATGAGATCGTCGGGAACGGTTTTGGTTCGCGCGCGAGCTGCTCAAGCGCCTGCTCCTTGTGGTTCTCATAGATATGCACATCGCCGAAGGTGTGCACGAACTCGCCGGGGCTCCGTCCCAAGATCTTTGCGAGCACGATCGTGAGCAGCGCGTAGCTGGCGATATTGAATGGCACGCCAAGAAAAATGTCGGCGCTGCGCTGGTAGAGCTGGAGGCATACGCGGCCGTGCTTGATGTTGACCTGATAGAGGTTGTGGCAAATAGGAAAACGAGCCGCCTTGCCCGGAGCTGCCATTGCATAGAGATACTCCGGGTTCCACGAACTCACGAGGGTGTTGTGCGCGTCCTTGTCATGCCGCAATTCGTTGACCACCCAGCCAAGCTGGTCGACCGTCCGTCCGTCATGCGCCTGCCACCTGCGCCACATTTCGCCGTAGATATGCGGCAGCTCGCCGTAGGCCTGCGCAAACGCATCGTCGGTTTTGATGCGCTCGATGAACGCTTCTTTGGAAAGCTCCGGCACCTCGCCACGCTCCATCTTCTCTTTATAGATCTTGTAGGGATAGTCGTCCCAAATGTGCACCTCCTGATCGACGAGATACTTGATGTTGCTCTGTCCGGAGAGGAACCAGTAGAGCTCGTGCAACACGCCCTTCCAGTAGACGCGCTTAGTGGTGAGAAGCGGAAATCCTTGCGAGAGGTCGAAACGGATCTGACGGCCGAAGAGGCTGTAGGTCTTCACACCAGTGCCGGCGTCCACCTGCTCCTCCCCGTTCTCGAGGATTTCGCGCATAAGATCAAGATATTGGTACTCTGGGTGTCGCTTCTCCATAGTGGTCGTCGATTATCTTTTCTTCGAGGTCTTCTTTGAGACTTTCTTGACGGTCTTTTTCGCGGTCGGTTTGGTCGTTACTGTTTTCGAAGTCTTCTTCGCTTTCGCCGGGACGAAATGATTCCAGTTGTCCTTCGCATAGCGTCCGACATGGCGATAATTCTGGCGCGTCGGCGACGAAAGTTTTGAGAACGTGAGCTGCGCGATCGCCATACCCGGGCGCAGAATGATCGGCACGTTGGAGAGGTTGCAGAGCTCGAAGGTGATGTTGAGGAAGTGGCCGGGATTGATGAGGCCGGCGGTGTTGTGGATCATGAGGCCGACGCGAGCAAGCGATGACTTGCCGCCCACCTGGATGAGATAGTTGTCGGAGCCGAAATATTCTTTAGAGATGCCGAGCACTGACACGCCAGGGTGCAAAATGAATTCGCCGTCGTCGACCACGTTGATCTGGCGAGTCTTCGCATAGATCTTGCGAGCCGGATCGACGAAGTTGGTCTGCTCGGGTTCGTTCACCACGAACTGATTACCGAGGATGATGTCGTAGCTCGCGGGGCTGAGGCGCGATTCGACGAACGGTTCGAGGGTGATCTCGCCGCTTTCAACTCCCTTGATGATATCGATGTCTGAGAGAAACATAATTAGGTTAGCGATTTATGATAAGGACAGCGCTAGTAGAACCTTCAGATCTGGATGCAATGCTAGGAGGGCATGAGGAGCGAACCGGGGAATACTGGGTTGGTATTGCGAGGGAGCACCGGAACGTCCGACAACGCAGGGCGCCAGATCTGAAGGTTCTACGTGATGGTGAAAACTTTGTCCGTCCCGTAATACTCCTCCCAATGTTCATTGTAATACTTGAACATGCGCTCAAGGCGGTCCTGCGGCAACTCATCGACGCCGCACTCTTCCATGACCGCGTAGATCTCGGTGCGCGCTTTCGCTACGTCAGCCTCATCGTCCACCATCTTTTCGAACTCGGCGAGCCAGCCGTAGCCAGCGTTATGATCAAGGCAAACCGTGATGTCGCGAAAAGCATATTCTTCACGCTCGCGCGACCACTTCGCTTGATAACGGAAACCGGAGCCGAGGATAAGTGCGTCGAGCGCGGCGAGCGGGATCGTGACCTTTTCATCAAGCTCAATGCGCGCGATGCCGTTCTCGCTCGTCGTGTCGTCCACCGACGCCTTGATGACGAGATACACGCCGGTGTCTTTCTCGCGCGTGCGCACGGAAAAAGTTTTTGCACGTTTGGCGAGATCGTCGAACGTTATGCACTTCTCTTCCGAGAGACACTGATGCGCGACCGACTGAGCAAGGGCGTCGAGATTGCCGCCTTCGAAATAATGGTTGAGTTGCGCACTCTTGCCGATCAGACGCGTGTTCGGGTCGAGCTCGGTAAGTTTTGTACGCAGTTCATCTGCTTTTTCTTTCGTGCTAAGCAGCGACTTCACTTCGACTTCATATGAATGCATGAATGTCATTGTACGTCCTGCGCTGGGGGCACACCATACTGGATTGATCGCAGATATGTGGCATAGTAAGGCTCATGATCCATATCATCGCCGCCCTAGGAAAGAACCGTGAACTCGGCAAAGATAATGCGCTGCTGTGGCATATCCCGGAGGATCTGCGGCACTTCAAGGAGCTCACGCTCGGACACCCGGTCATCGTGGGGCGCAAAACATCCGATTCGATCGTTGCTGCACTCGGAGGACCTTTGCCAGGGCGCACCAATATCGTGGTCACGCGCACCCACAGAGGGGAACCCTCTGTCCCAGAGGGTTCCCCTCTGTGGGTGCGGTCGCTTGAAGATGCATTGGCGCGAGCACAAAAAATTGACCGGGATGTCTTTGTGATCGGTGGAGCGCAACTATACGAACAAGCGCTGCCGCACGCCGACCTGCTCCACCTCACGCTCATCGACGACGCGCGAGATGCCGATTCATTCTTCCCGCCATACGAACATGAGTTCAAAGAAATGAGCACAAGCCAGTGGCATGAGCGCAGCGGCACGCGCTACCGCTTCGCGGAGTTTAAAAGGAACTAGGCTCTAGAAACACAAAAGGGCGCGGCTTCGCCGCGCCCTTTTGTGTTTGAATTTCATATCTTGTAGATCTACTTCACATCCACCCCCATCGAACGTGCGGTGCCTGCGATGACCTTCATCGCCGCTTCCACGTCGTTGGCATTGAGATCCGGCATCTTCACCTCCGCGATCTCACGCAACTGAGCGGAGGAAAGCACGCCAACCTTCGACACGTTCGGCTTCTTCGAGCCGCTGTCCTTGCCGATCTTCTTGAGGATCATCTTGGATGCCGGCGGCGTCTTGAGAACGAAATCGTACGAACGATCTTCGTATACCGTGATGTTCACTGGAATGATGTCGCCCATCTTGTCAGCGGTCGCCGCGTTGAATTTCGTAACGAAATCACCGATGTTGATACCAGCCTGACCGAGCGCGGGCCCGAGTGGAGGCGCGGGGGTAGCCTTCCCCGCCGGCGCCATAACCTTTATTTTTTTGATGACTTTCTTCGCCATAATTTTAGAGTGTGGTCAGATACTACCTTATATTCGCTTAACCTGCAAGAAATCGAGCTCAACCGGCGTTTCGCGACCGAACATCGAGACCAGCACCTTTACCTTGCCGCGTGCCTGATCGACCTCGCCGACCTTACCGTCAAGCTCCTTGAACGGACCGTCGGTGATGACGACCGTGTCGCCCTTCTGCAGGTCGATCGCATGTTTGACGCCGGTATCCTTCATGCGCGAGAGTAGCGCATCGACTTCGGCATCAGCGAGCGGAACCGCCTTGACGCCGCTCCCCACGAAACCGGTCACGCGCGGCGTATTGCGCACGACGTTCCACGACTCATCATCGACGACCATATCGACCAACACGTATCCCGGATAGATCTTCTCTTCTTCTTCGACGCGCTTACCGCCCTTCACTTTTACGGTGTGCTGCGTCGGCACGACCACGCTGAATATCTTGTCTTGCAGACCGAGTGATTCGATACGCTGCGTCAGATTGCGCGCGACGGCGTTCTCATAGCCAGCGTAGGTATGCACCGCATACCAATGACGACCGGCACTGACATCTTGTTTGGCCATAGATGATGATCGAAAGAAAAGAATGATAAAGATTCAACTCGCCTGTAGAACCGGTGGGACTTAAATGATGCGCTGAATGACCTGAGAAAAACCGAAGTCGAGAATGCCGAGATACGCAGCGATGCCGAACGACACGACAATGACCACGGCGGTGTATACGATCGTTTTGTTGCGCGACGGCCATGACACGTGTTTCATTTCCGCGCGGACGTTCTGAAGATAGTTCATAAGGCTTGGTCTAGGTGAATAAGGTATTTTTAAAAGCCCTCGCGGGCTTCCTTAATCGTACTATACCAGACCGTTACAAAAACACAAGGGCGCGCTGGCTTCGCCAGCGC
>JAKAHS010000018.1 GCA_021814825.1 bacterium
CAAGAACGATCTTGGACTCACTTCTTCCCGCTCAACTTAAAGTTGAAGGCTCGGCGTTGGTCGAAGCGCGCATCGGTATATATCGCCTCAAGCGCTAGATACGGATCGAGCTCGCCCTGCCCTCGTGCTGCGATGTGCGGCAACAGGAGCTGAACGTTAAGCGGCGTGAACTCGACGCCTTGCGGAAAAAGTGCCAAGAAAGAAGTGTTGTGCGAAAGTGCGTCTTGCAGCCACCTCGCGTCTTCGGAGTCTTGCAGCAGGTACATGGTGCGCGGCGCCGACTGCGGCGGCTTCAGCAGGTCGCCCGCGGTCGCCGCGAGCGCTGCTGAACAGGCGTCGCCCGCCGTCGTCTTGATGGAGCCGATCTTTTGCGCCATGGGAGATGAGTCGTTCTGTGCAAGTGTGAGCGCCGACGACACTTCGGCGGACGGTATGCCGTTGGCGACCAGCGCGCGCTCCATGGTGGCGCATCCGGTGGTTGCGGTCGTTACCGCCGACGGCGTATGTTCGGTGACCAGCGTGAGCTCGGTCACTTCCCCTTCGGCGTTGGCGAGGACGTAGTCCGGCGTGTCCGGTTTGATGACGGAGAGCGCATACGAGGTCGCCACGCTCGTGGCATGAAATGAGATCGTCGTGTAATGGCCGATCGCTTTGTGAATAGTGTCGCGCAGCGCGGTAAGCATGTCGCGGTCGACCGTCGCGGAGATAACGGTCATTTCTATCGTCTCTGCTTGCGTGTTTTGCGGGATGTCGATCACGCTGTAGCCATTGAGTTGAAGTCCGACCACGCTGCGTTCGATGACCGCCTCTGTCTTTTTGTCGGGACGTTCGCGTTTGACGTAGTCGGCGACCATGCGCTCAATGAGCGCTGGCGTGACGCTGACGGGTGCGGCGCGCGCCAAGCGAACGTTGCGCAACAAAAGCGTGCTCCACGGCGACGGCAAAAAAACGGCGACGTGCGCGATTGCGCCGCCTCGCACGTCTTGTTGCCCATGCCGCCCTTTCGTCATGTGATTGAGCGCAGCCTCGGCGGTGTTCGACAGAGCTTGCGACACCGCGCTGGCGAGACGGCGTTTGAGCGTTTCGATGTCGCGCATCTGTTCGACCGGGAGCACGACGCGGTCAGCTTGCCATACGGTCGGTACGCCGCGCCGGTCGAGCTCGACAAGCGCGCTCGCGGCTGAAGCCGAGCCGATATCGACGACCGCGATCATCTCGGTCGGGCCGTCTTTTTTCTTGAAGAACGAGAACATATGAATAGTATAGCAGGCGTTAGGCGTTAGGCATTAGGCATTAGAGACCAGGCGCTATTGTCTAGAGGTCGAACCTCCAAGTGGATGAAGAACCTACTCCAAGACCGCTTTGATGCGGCGGATGCCAGCGGAGGACGCTTCTTCTTTTGAGATCTTGAAGTGACCTAACGTGGACGTGTTCGCGACGTGTGGACCGCCACAGAACTCGATCGAGAACGCCTCGGCAAATTTCGGATCATCTTGAGTCGCATCCTTCGGTCCGATCGAGTAGACACTCACCTGCTCAGGATAGTTGGCGCCGAACTCGTGTTCGGCGTTGAGCTTCTCAGCGTCAGTTTTGTTCATCACGGTGCGAATGACCGGCAAACCTTCGGCAATCTTTTCGTTCACGATATTCTCGACTGCCGCTTTCTGTTCGTCGGTCATCTTGGCGCCGTAGTTGAAGTCGATGCGCAGGCGCTCCGCGGTAATGTTGCTTCCTCGCTGATGTACCTCAGGGCCGAGCACGGTCTGGAGCGCTTTCAAAAGTAAGTGATGAGCGGTGTGATAGCGAACGGTTTGCTCGCTCTGATCAGCAAGCCCGCCGGCAAACTTTTGTGCGGCACCGGCACGCGACTTAGCTTGATGTTCTTTAACGAGTTGCGCCACTCTTGCGCCAGGTTCAATCTCCCATCCTCGTTCTCGCGCGATCTCCTCGGTCAATTCAATAGGAAATCCGTAGGTTGAATACAATTCAAATACGCTTGGGGCAGAAAGTTTGCTGGACAAGCCGCGTTTTTCAAGCTCTCGCAGGCCGTGAGCGAGCGTCTTTCTGAATCTTTTTTCTTCGTCAGCGATCGTATCCAGAGTTGCATTTACATCCTTAACCAAATGAGGGTACGCACTTGAATAAACGCGAATGAAAGTCTCGGCGATGAATTTTATGGAACTATTGTTGGTATTTATACCCTGTGATAATCCTAACTGATCTCCATAACGTACAGCTCGGCGAATAAGGCGACGCAAGACATATCCTTGTTCAGTGTTTGATGGGTGAATACCGCCCGCAATCATAAATGTCGCTGCGCGGATATGATCAAGAATGATACGGTAGGCCTTGGTTACCTCTGGCGACGAACCATATATCTTGTAAACAGGTTGACCGTCCTTCGATTCTGAGAAGCTAAATGCATGTCGTTCGATTTCTGATTTGGCTTCGTCAAAAGCGTCAATCAGAAAGACGTCGGGATTGCCGCGGGTCGCGGCAGTGAGACGTTCAAGCCCGCCGCCGAAGTCGACATTGCGCTTCGGCAACTCCTTAAACGTGCCATCTTCCTGCTTTATGAACTGCATGAAGACCGAATTGCCGATCTCGATGAAGCGACCGCAGTCGCAGTTCGGATGACATTCAGGGCCGAATCTGGGATCGTGCGGCAAACCAAAATCATAAAAAACTTCGGAGTCAGGGCCGCCGATCTCGCCTGCCGGCATCTTGCTCGGCACGCCTGCCCTGCTCCACCAATTTTTCTTGGCGCCATAGGAGAAAATGCGGCCGCCTTGCATGCCGACTTCATTCCCATGTTCTTCAGTGCCGAGCTCGACGAACTTCGCGTCGATCCCCTTCTCTCCAAAAAGTTTCTGCCAGATCGCGACCGATTCTTCGTCCTTGGCCATACCACTCTCCTCGTCGCCGCCGAAGACGGTCACATACAGTTTGTTAGGATCAAGACCAAGACCTTCTTCTTGGTTCGTGAGGAATTCGAAGATCCATGGAAGCTGTTCTTCTTTGAAATAATCGCCGAGCGACCAGTTGCCGAGCATTTCGAAGAACGTCGTGTGGCGATTGTCGCCGACCTCTTCGATGTCTTCGGCACGGAACGACATTTGCGAGTCGGCGAGCTTGGTGCCCTCGGGATGTTCTGCGCCCATGAGATATGGCACCAAAGGCTGCATGCCGGAGCTGGTGAAAAGCGTGGTCGGATCATTCTCCGGCACGATCGGTGCCGACGGAATGATGGCATGTCCGCGCTTGGCGAAAAAATCCAGATATCGCTTGCGCACTTCAGAGACGGTCATAATTCAGAAGATATCACGTGTTCATGTATAAAAAAAGCGGCCCTCAACTTGAAAGGGCCGCTTTCGTAGTCTGCGCTCACGTCTTTACCACCCTGCATAAGTAGATATCGTTTGAAACTCTCGTCTGACTTATGCCGAACCCGTGCGTGTAAGCGATCGCTTGCGCAAAGAGGAGGAAATCTTCATAGGTCTTAACGCACGGCAGGGACATCTTGTCGTCGCCGTTCGGCCAGTACATGGTGCGATTTTCTCTTGCGAGGCTGATGGCACGGCCATTCTTACGGAAAATAAGTTGATCGCCTGTCTGTAAGTGCGTAGGCTTTCGGTCGCTATCAAGTATGGCGTCAGCCATTTTGTCTCCCTCTATCTTCTGCTGAAAGGTCTTGTCGAGTGGAACATCCGCCCAACCCCTGGCGTGCACTATACGACAAAAGCCGGAGAATGCAAGTCATACGTCGACCATCTTGAGGGGTATTATTAAGAGTCGTTCACAAACCCTGCACCGCACCCGCTGACGCTTCCGACATCAGTTTAGGCACAAGATATTTTTTGAGAACGGCATTCACCTGCTCTACGGTCAGCTTTTCTATTTTTCTTTGAAGCGCGTCGGGATACGAGAGCGACAGATCGTCGGCAGCAAGGCCGTGTGCGAGCGATGCATACGCGCTCGATGTTGAAAGAGCTATCTTTCTGCGCGCGAGGAACATGCTGGCGTGCGTCCGCAGCTCATTCGCTGTCACTCCGCGCGTGACGATCTTTTTTATTTCTCGCATGATCGATGTGCGCCCCTTCTCGAACATCTGCGGAGCGAAGTTCGCCCACACCGAGAGTGCGCCATCATATCGTCGCGAGAAGCCGGACATATTTCCATACACGCCGTAGGTCAGCCCTTCCTTCTCGCGCACGGTTTTCATGAGCCTGCTCAAGAATCCTTGATAGCCGAGGATGTTCATACCGATCGCCAGTGCGGGATAATCGGGATGATCTTGCGCAATGCCGGTGGCAATGCCGATCAGATAGTCGATGCTTTCTTTGTTCTCGATCGGGATCGCGACTTTTTCTGCAGTGCCCGGCGCGCTTTGTGCTAGGGACGGAAGCTCGGTCGGCTGAATGGGTAATCGTTTGAAGTATGTTCGAGCAAGGGCGAAGGCGTGCTCTGGCGTTATGTCTCCCGCGACCGAGAGAATGAGTGAGCTTTGGTCGAGTGTGCGCGCATGGTATGCGGCAAGTTTTTTGCTTGTGATGTGCCCGAGTGCGCGCAACGATTCGTCGGTGGTCTCTGCATGATTAGGATGCCCGGTAGGATACAAGAGGCGCGAAAGCGCGATCGATGCCTGTGTGCGCGTGTCTTGCGCCGCGAAGGTTAGGTTGGCAGCCTCGCGTTTTTTGAGCACATTCAGTTCGCGCGCGGGAAATGTTGCGTCGGTGAGTATCTCTGCTAGGAGGGAAAGAAGTTTCGGCGCATTCTTCGGTCGTGCGTAGGCAGCAAAATGCAATCGATCGCTTGAATGTGAGAATGAAAGTCCTGCTCCGATGTTGTCCAATGCTTCCTGGATCTCTCGCTTCCCGTGTTTGATGGTGCCTTCCATAAGCATGTGCGCATGAATGTTCGCGAACTCATCGCTTCCGGCGCGGCGGCTGCCTCCCACGACGCTTCCGACGATACTCACCATGTTCCTTGATGAAAACGGCGTTGCGAAGAGACGAGCGCCGGATGGCAAGACTTTTGTTATGACTTTTCGTGCGTACGACATATTAGTTGGTGTTATGAAAGATACCCGATGTCTCGACGGTCGGTTTCAGATAGGCGCGCGCGACACGCAGAAGATCGGACGGTTTGAGTTTTTGTATCTCTTTCTCCAGACGGTGACCGAGCGTCCAATCCCCCGCTGCGATCGACTCCGACAGCGCGCGAGTTTCCGACAATACGCCGTCTCTTTCGCGCGCACTGCTTGAGACGATGCCTTCGACCGCTCGCGCGAGCTCCTGTCTGGTCGGAGCCGTCTTTGTTGCGCGGGCGATCTCCTTGCGTATCGCGGCAAGAACCTTTTCCGGCTTAACGCCGTCCACGACATGCGCGGTCACGACCATAAGGAATGGATCGTGGAATGCGTGCGCTCCTATATCGATGTCTGCTGCAAGTCCGGTGTCCACAAGCACGCGGCGCAACCGGCTCGCAAAACCTCCGCCCAGGATCGTGGCAAGCAAGATGAGCGCTGGAAAATCAGGATGGGTCGCAGCCGGCGTCTTGTGCGCGATCATGACGATCTCAAAGCCGATCGGTTTCTTCAAAGACACAGAGCGCGCCTCGTCCTGCTCCGGCTCAACGATCGTCATCTGCGGGATCGACTTCGGCGACGACGGGACCTTTCCAAAATACTTCAGAACCAGCGCCTCTGCTTCTTTCCATGAAATATCGCCGATGATCGATAGCGTGGCATTGTTCGGCCAGTAGTAGGTGTCGTAGAATTCACGCAATTTTTTGACGGTCGAGTGTTCGATGTCTTCCTTGGTGCCGATCGTCGGAATGCGATACGGATGAGTCGTGAAGGCTGTTTCGGTGACGGCTTCATCGAGCATCTCAAAAGGATTGTTGCGCGACTGCTCATATTCGTTGCGCACGACCGTCATCTCGCTTGCGAGATCTTTGGTAGTGAAAAGCGAGTCGCGCATTCGGTCCGCTTCGAGCGCGATCGCTTCTTCCACTTTTTCTTTCGGAACAAGCTCGTAATAGTTCGTGCGGTCGACCCAGGTGGATGCGTTGACTCGCGCGCCGAATGTTTCGAGATAGCCGGTTATCGCTTTGCCGTTCTTATGATTGAATTTTTTCGAATCCTTGAACATGAGATGTTCGAGGATGTGCGTTGAGCCGGTGTGTCCTTTCGCTTCATTGCGCGATCCGACATGGAACGTCACGCATACCGCGACGACCGGAGCGCTCGTGTCACGCTTATGGAGTATGTGCAGACCATTGTCGAGTCGGTATTCCGAAATGCCATGAGTGACGCGTATTTTTTTGAGCGAATGTTGTTGTGCGGCCATGAAGCACATCATACCGCATTTCGCCTCGAACAGGAAAAAGTAAAAACTGGTTGCAGTATATATCCTCTCACTATTCTACCATTCGCGCGAATTAGAGATTTGAAAGTATGGACTTGGTGATGTTGTGTGTCGGATGAGCGAGACGGTATTTCATGGTAAGGCTGATCTGCTCTCGCTCAACAATGTCGTTCGCGTGGAGAATGCCGAGATGTTTTGATGTTGCTTTGAATGAGAGGTCGATCTTCTCTGCGATCGCACCAACGCTCGCACTTTTTGTGCCCTGCAGGTACTTTATGATCATCAGGCGTCTACGATTTGCCAGCGCCTTCGTCATTCTTTCTACCGCTTTTGCTTTGGTATTGTCGCTCATGTTTTGATTCGCATGTTTCGACCTCGGCCCCGCCGCCCTCTTCCTACCCCCTTTTTCTATCTCCTGTGTCCGCTGTCATTATTCTACCATTCGCGCGAATAAGCGAATGGTATACGAGGTGAAGTGCGTGGTGAAGATGGTGCATGAGGTATTCCTTGGTCGATCACCGCCAATTGATCGGCCTTTTGTTGTGTGCGATGAGGTAGTCGTTTGCACGGCTGAAATGTTTGCAGCCGAAGAAACCGGAGTGTGCGGAGAATGGCGACGGGTGCGCCGCTTCGAGCACGAGATGCTTGGTGCGGTCGATGTGCGCACCTTTTGCCTTGGCGTAGTTGCCCCAAAGCATGAAGACGAGATGCTCGCGCTTGTCGGAAAGAGTTTTGATGACGGCGTCGGTGAATTCTTCCCAGCCTTTGTTCTGATGCGAACCAGCGCTGTGAGCGCGGACGGTAAGTGTTGCATTCAGAAGAAGAACGCCCTGCTCTGCCCAGCGCGAAAGATCGCCACTTCGGTCTGCTGACCTCAGGATTTCCTCGCTCGACGCTCGGTCACCCGTTCGGTCTGCTGACCTCAGGATTTCCTCGCTCGACGCTCGGTCACCCGTTCGGTCTGCTGACCTCAGGATTTCCTCGCTCGACGCTCGGTCACCCATGTCAGACGCGATCTCTTTGAATATATTTTGCAGCGACGGCGGAAGCGGTACGTTCTCTCCTACCGCAAAGCATAAACCGTTGGCCTGCCCTGGTCCGTGGTACGGATCTTGTCCAAGGATCACCACTTCGACTTTATTGAACGGACAAAGATCGAATGCGCGAAAGATATTTTTCGGAGCCGGATACACGACGCCGTTCCGGTACTCGGTCTTCATGAAGTCCGTGAGCTTTTCAAAATACGCTTTCGAGAATTCGTCCTCAAGCGCTTCCTCCCATGTCGGTTCGATCTTGCCGGTCATGTGTATACTATAGCGCGCCCTCTTTTTGTAACAGTATCTTTTTACGCGCTTTGCCGCGGTTGTAGTTGCCAGGAGTGCCGTCGCTGCGGATAACGCGGTGGCATGGAACTCTCGGATCGTAATTATGGGAAAGGATCGTACCGACGGCACGATAGGCGCGCGGCGAGCCGGCCGCTCTCGCAGCTTCGGCGTAGGTCATCGTCTTCCCTTTCGGAATCTTTGCGACAACAGCTCGCACGCGGTCTGCGAACGGCATGGTTTTTAATTGGTGGACATCCGATGTCCACCAATTAGAAGAGTTGTTCGGTTGACGGGCCTTCTTCATTGGTGTCGGCAGCGGGAGTTTTCTTGTCTGCTTTCTTTGCGGTCGGCGCTGCTGTCGAGAGCTTGGGCATGAATGGCAGGAGCGCTTTGCCCACTGCTTCGCGATAGCGGCAGTAGTCGCAGTCGGGAGACGCGGCGGGCAGTTTGCCGCTATCGAGCGCTGCTTTGATCTCCAAGAGCGTGGCGTCGATCCAGTCCGCTCGGCCGGTGTACGGGATGAGCGTCACATCGAACTCAAGTTTGCCGTCGAACGCCTCCTTATCTTTGCTTGCGTTGGCATAGACGAAGTAGCCGGTGTCAGAGACAGTGAAGCCGCGCTGGCGCAGAAGCCACTGATAGATCTCCATCTGTTCTTTGTAGCCGTCATGCCACGGCTCGTCGAGCGTCTCGATCTTGGCGTCTTTGCTTGTCGATTTGTAATCGACGACGATGAGCTCGCCTTTCGGGTTGACCCACAGGTCGTCGACCGCGCCCGAGACGGTGAAGCCGGTTGGTCCGTGCTTATACTCGATACCTTTGAAATTGTCGAGGCAGAGATCGATGTCGGGATGTTGGAATGGCACTGCATCGACGCCGTAGGTCTTCATGAGTGGATGCGCCGTCGCTGCCGTGCGGTGGATATCGAATTCTTTCTTGAACAGGGCGTCAACAGCGGAGTTGAGATTGAACGGAAAGCCTGGCGGACGAGCAGTGCCGAGCTTGTTGTCGATATAAAAGCAGCGCTGACAATCAGTGAAGAGCGCGATCTTGGATCGCGAAAGACGCCAGCGGTCGCCACCGTAATTCCAGCCCGGATTGCGATTTGGTTTGTAGTACTGGCTCATAGGTTCACTTATTGTACGGTAGCAGCGATGTAATTAAAAGCGAAGACGCGCCAGCGAAGCTGGCGCGTCTTCGCTTTTAAGATCAGGTCACTCAATGATCTCCTTCACCCGCGCGCTACTTCCGAACCGATCCTTGATATCGTTTTCGACTCGAGAAAGCGCGCTGAATATCACGATCGACATGATCGTCACGCATAGCGCAAGCATCTGAAGACCATATCCTGCAGCCATGCCGATCGCGGCTACCACAAAGATACCGGCTGATGTCGTGAGTTCAACGACTGGCTCGCTGCGGAATGCTGCGAGACCAGATCCGATGAATCCGATGCCGATGACGATTGAGGCGGCGATCTGGAGCGGATTGATGCCGCTGAACATTGAAAGCTGATAGCTGGCGATCGTGCCGACGACAGTGAAGAGAGCTGAGCCTGCTGCAACGAGTGCGTAGGTTCGCATGCCGGCATGCTTGCCGGCGATGGAGCGCTCTAAGCCGAGCGCAAGACCGAAGATAGCGGCAAGTAGCACACGCCACGAAGCGGTGAGTTCGATCATGACGGTCGGGTCGTTCCAAAAGTGAGGCATGAAGTAATGAATGAATTACGAATAATGGAATCGTTTACCTGGGTGATGATGCCGAGGTTCGAGTCCTCGATAGACCTTTTCCAAAAGTTCCCAGATGCAAGGCGCGAGCGAGAAGCGAACCGAGCTATATAGACATATTGTGAGGGAACATCGGAGCTCGCAACGCAGCAGGTGGGACTTTTGGAAAAGGTCTACTGTACGACGAACTGCGTCATGATCTGATTACCAGCACTATCCAGTATCGGTGCGTTTCCTTTGACGGAGAACGTGTGATCGGCGGAGTCTGCGGCGAGACCGACGAAGTATGTGAGACCAGGGAGTGTGGTGCGCGCGAGATCGACGGTGCCGCTGAGGCGTCCGGGCACGAAACGTCCGGCGCCGAG
Source organism: bacterium (assembly GCA_021814825.1). GTDB lineage: Bacteria > Patescibacteriota > Minisyncoccia > Phycocordibacterales > SBAW01 > JAKALC01. The sequence goes on from JAKAHS010000018.1 coordinate 9,786, forward strand.
CACGCGCCCGGGTACTCCCTCGTCATTTTCATAGACGACCGCCCACACCGGTCCATGTGCGTTGATCGCTGTCACCGTTACTGACATGCCTGGTTCCTGGACGGCCGGCGCGTCGATGGTCGCATCACTTTCGTCTATTTGAGGCGCAGCGGCCGCTGCCTGTTGCAGAGTGGCCGGGGTGGTCGGCTGCGTGTTCTGACCAGCGGTGCTGTTATGGGTCCCCGACCAAGTGCCGCCTGCCACCAAGCCGATCACGATACCGATAAGGAGTGTCACTGCGGTGGTCTTGGTCGATCGCGATGCTGGCGCTTCGACCACGATCGCTTCCTTGTTGTACGCGCCGCTCGGCATATTCCACGATTTTTGAGACGAAGGCGCAGCCTTTTCTTTTGACTGCTCATTCGATGCTGTTATCGGAGTAGCAGCAGGTTTCTGTGCGCCGACCTGTTCTTTTGGTTCAGTGCTTGCGGTATTTTGACGTACGACCCATCCCGACTGCGGTACCTTCTGCTGTGCGCCCTGCCCTGAGTTCTGCTGTGATGATCTGTTGTTCTGCGTATTCATACGATTGGCACTAATGTTGCTAATAGAGCGCGGCGACGATCGGGTCGTTCACGATCTTTCAATGCTCACTAATGCCGATATTGTATACTTCCTTACGCGTTGCACAACCCCGCCGCCTCGGAGACCACGGCGGGTATTCGTCCCGCCGGGACTCCGGCTTGCACGAGCACGTTCTTGTTCGTAAGCACATCGCGGCAGAGCACGACATTGTTGGAAAGCAGCGTTTCCTTTGCGCTGTGGTTGAGACTTGAAAGCGCGGTGATCGGATACAAGCCGGCTTGTGACGTAAGGTCGTGCAGATTGCCCTTCTCGGGGTAATCCCAGCTGACGAGCGCGAGGTCGCGGCAGATCGCGTACTGCATGGCGAGGTCGGTGAACTTGGTGTTGGTTGCAAGCATCCCGCGGATCTTATGGTCGCTGGTCGCCGACTCGCCGCGCGCGGCGATGATATCTTCCGTGCGCGCCTGCACATAGAGCGCGACCTGGAGATCGGTCTTGAAGCCGATCGCGTTGTGGAACTTCGCTTCGACGTACACGGTCTCGCGCGGATCATTTTTTGTCATGACGACATCGACTTCATGTTCGACGCAGCGTCCGGGTATGTGTTGATCGGTCGTGGTCGCGTAGCCGCGCGCGCGGAAGATCTCGGCAAGATACTTCTCGAACGGAAAGCCGGTCGGACCGAACTCAAGCATGGCGCGTTTGAGCGAGTAGTGCGCCGCGACACGTCCGCGATAGGTGCGCAGAAGTGCGAACGCGCGGCTGTAGATCTCATGCGTGCTCATGCCTTCGCGGATCTGGCTGGCGATCTCTTGTGCGATCTGCTGTGCGGTCGGCTCGTCGGCGCCGGCGCGTATGAGCGAGCGCGCAAGTTTTGACGGATCGAATTCCTGCATCGTCCGGTCCGACTTTTGTATGAGAGGCATGAAGTGCATTATATCACTATTGAATGATCCCGCCGCCTAAACACCGCTCTCCTTTATAGAGAACGAGCGATTGTCCGACCGGCAGATGATGCGCTCCCTCGAGTACGACCGTGGTGCTGCCGTCATCGCGCGCGAGTTGTGCCGGAATGAGCGCCTGTCGATAGCGAAATCGCGCAAGGTAGGCATCGTCCACGACATTGCCGATCCAATTCACGTCGTGAAGCCGCACTGTTGTCGAGGCCTCTGCTCCCGAGTCCTTCGCGGTATTCTCGATCTGCGGTGCGACGGTAATGGTGTTGGCGGAGATATCTTTCGCGATCACTTCAAGCGGCATTTCGTGTGGGCTGTGCGCCGGCACAGAAAATCCGTGCCGCTGTCCGAGCGTGTAGAGGATCGCACCGCGGTGCGTGCCGATCACTTCTCCTCGCTCATCGACCACCTTCCCTTCCTGCGGATGCAATTCGCGTGCAAGCAGTTCTTCCATAGAGAGCCTGCCCAAGAAGCAAATGCCCTGGCTGTCTTTGCGTTCTGCGTTCGGAAGACCGAATTTTTTTGCAAGCGCGCGCACCTGTGTTTTCTTCATGCCGCCTACAGGAAACAGCACATGCGCAAGCGCATGCTCTGGCACCATCCATAGGAAATATGACTGATCTTTCTCGTTATCGACACTCGTCATGAGATGAGTGTCCCCATCTTTCGCCGTGGCTGTTCGTGCATAATGACCGGTCGCAAGAAAGTCGGCGCCGTGCTCGCGCGCGTAGTCGTACATGAGGCCGAACTTGATCTCGCGATTGCAGAGCGTGTCGGGGTTGGGCGTCTCGCCGCGCTGATATCCTGCGAGCATCTCGTCGAACACTTTTTGCCGATACGCCTCTGAGAGATCGACCTCATGGAATGGAATACGCAGATGAGTAGCCACGCGCAACGCGCTTCGGCGATCGTCGACGACCTCGCAAGGATACTCCGGTACTGCGATCCGCACGAACAGCCCGGTCACGTCATAGCCTTGTTCCTGCAAGAGTGCCGCAGATACGGCGGAATCTACGCCGCCCGAGAGTCCGACGAACACTTTTCCTTTTTCGCCCTTCTTCATGGGTAGACTATGCGACAAGTCACAAGGTAAGTCTAGTTATCTTAGATATGTCGCGATATTCCGCAGATGCTGCGCGTAGGTGGAGCTGTAGTGCATGACGCCGCTCCGGTCAGAGAGATAGTAAAGATAATTCGACGCGATCGGATCCGCGGCGGCATTGATCGCACCGAGGTCGACATTCCCTATCGG
>JAKAHS010000019.1 GCA_021814825.1 bacterium
CGACATATGCCTCCGGGTGGGAAGTATAAGACTCGAGCAGAATTGTTCGTACGCACCGCGCTGCTTGTATTCGGCGCGCTTCTTATCTTCTTTTTTGCGGTTAGTGCGGTCATGGCAGCCTGGCGCATGTATGGACGCCTTCAGTCGGCGACCAGCGACGCAGACACCGCGAAACGCCAGCTCACTCTCGTTTCAGCGCAAGACGCAAAAGCGAAATCAGACATGGCGGAGCTTTCTTCGCCGCTTGGGGTGGAAGCGGCGCTCCGATCGCGCTATGGCGTGGTGAAGCCGGGTGAAGGTATCATTCAGATCGTCGATCGCTCCAGTGCGGCGTCCGACGCGGCCGCGACATCATCCACTGGCTTTTTGAGCGATCTCATACACACGCTCTGGCCGTGGTGATGTGAAAGTTCGTAGTACGTAGATCGTAGAACGTAGTGAAAAGACGTAGGGAGCATGCCAAGCAGTTGGCATGCTCTCGAGGCACGCTCGCTTCGCTCGTTGTGCCTCGAGTAGGAAGCGGCCAAGAACATTTTTGCTCGCCGTCGCTCGCAAAAATTTCTCGGCCCTGTTCGCGCGACCTGCCGTGCTCGGCAGGTGCCCGCGCTCCCTTTCGATTCCTACTCGAGGCTACAAAATCATGTTTGCCAACGCTTCGCGTCTCGCTCTCTGATTTTGTGCCTCGAGTAGGAATCGAACCTACATCTACTCCTTAGGACGGAGCTGTTCTATCCATTGAACTATCGAGGCGATAGATCTTTACTTAATCACCGTATCATATCAAACAAAAGAAGACGAGCTTGGAGCTCGCCTTCTTTTTCTTTAGCACTTGATCGTTATAAACCGAGTTTCTGAGCGACGACCGCTTGGTTGAAACCAACGACCGGCTCGCCATCGATCACGATGACCGGCACGCCGAGCTGTCCGGTAAGCTGGATCATTTCCTGCCTCTTGGCGATATCGGAGACGACATCGTGTTCAGTATATTTGATATTTTTCGAATTGAAAAAATCTTTTGCCATGTGACAGAAATGGCAGGTCGGCGTCGTGTAAATGGTGATGGTGTGTTCCATATATAGTGAGCGCTATTGCTAGTAGTAGTCGCTTCAGTATACCATAGAGAGCGCGGCTTGTTTCAAATCGAGATGTGTCGTGCACTGCGGGTATCGTTTAGTGGTAGGACGGTTGCTTCCCAAGCAACAAGCGGGAGTTCGATTCTCCCTACCCGCACAGATCGTGGTATTATTTTTGTATGGATACGGAACAGGATATCACTGAACTCAAGCGCATGGTCGCGGAGAGTTTGGAGATCGCGAAAGATACGAATAGAACTGTGCATGCGCTGCGTCGGAATGCGCGCTTCGAGATGGTGTCTCGTGTTATCTATTGGATCATCATACTCGGCATTCTTGGTGTTTCGTATACCTTCATTACGCCGTATTTGACACAACTTGAACAGGCTTACCGCAGCTTGCAATCGAGCGTCAATAAAGCGCAGACCACGACGACTGGCGCGCAGAATTATCTGCAGAACGTACAAGACGCTGTGAAGAAATTGCCGGCGTTTTGACCATTGAGTACGGGACGTGGTTATGATATCCTGTTTTTACGCTCATGTAGCTGTTTTGGCAGATAACATCAGTGTGGCGTGAGACCTTGGTCGGTCTCTTGCATACGCTCAGGTAGCTGTTTTGGCAGATAACATCAGTGTGGCGTGAGACCTTGGTCGGTCTCTTGCATACGCTCAGGTAGCTCAGTTGGTAGAGCATCTCCCTGAAGAGGAGGGGGTCGCCGGTTCGAGCCCGGCCCTGAGCACAAAATGAAAACCGCCGATGAGGCGGTTTTCATTTTGTGCTCAGGGAGCAAGCAAACTGCTTTGCTTGCGTCCGGGCTCGAAGGGCGCAGGCTTGTCGCGAGGCTTTGCGAGCGAAGCCGAGCCGGGGTCGAGAGTACTTAGGCTTTTGTGAGCGAAGCGAAACAAAAGACTTAGTAACTCGTGACCGAGCCCGGCCCTGAAGGTTTGTAGACGAGTTTAGAAACTTGACCCCGACCCTCAAATTAAAGCAAAAAGCCGCTCCTTGAGCGGCTTTTGTTTTAATTCGATTTGACCTTCAATTTCGCCTGCCGCCCTTTATCAAGTTTCGGAAGACGAATGACCAAGAGGCCGTGCTTTTCCATTGCCTCAGCGCCCTCGATGTCGACTTCTTGTGGGAGAACGACCGTGCGGGCGAACGCGCCCCAATAGAGCTCCTGGAAGAAGAAATCATCGGAACCGCCTTCAGTGTGCCGTTCGCGTTTGCCGCGGATCGTAACCATGTCGCGGGTGATCGAAACCTCAAGATCTTCAGGGCGTACGCCGGCGATCATGGCTTTTACGACAATGTGAGTCGGTGTTTGGTACACGTCGACCGCGAGCTCGCCAGCCGGCTCTTCTGCTTGCTGCGGTTCAGTGTCATCCGCTGCGATGGTAGGAGAGATGGTGCGTCGAGGTTCAGAACTTGCAGCCGGTATATTTCGAGAAAAGGCCGTGCCGCTTTCAAGATCGTCGAAAGAAAAATCGTCTGAGGTGTTGCTGGAGCCGGTGAGCCATTCGAACAGTGATCTTTTGTCGCGCGCCATGAAGGTTTAATTATTAGTGGTTAGTAGTCAGGAAAAGAAGCAGAATACCATCAACAGTAGTCTTTCGCGTTTTTAACACGCTCAAGAAGAAAGAGCAGAACGACGATGCCTGCCCAGATGGACAGAAAAACCGACACCGCCAAACTGCCTCCTTGTGCCAGTATAAAAAAGTTAAAGAGGGTATGCAAGAAAATAGCGAGGATAACTCCGGCGGCGAGAGCGATCTTCTTCATTGTCGCGTCGCGATAGAAGGCGAGCGCCATGCATAGACCGATCGTTGCCGATGATAAAGAGTGAAGAAGCGTTGCTCCCACAAAGCGCGTGTCGCCTAGGATGAGACCTTGCAGCATGTCGCCTTGGTACATGGTGCCGAATAAGAAAAGAATATTTTCAGCTGCTGCGAAGCCAAGAGCTGCGGTGATCATGTATATGACCGCATCGATCGGTTCGTCAAAATCGACGCTGAGAAGGCCAAAGGTCGCTGCGGCGAGAAGCTTGAGTATCTCTTCGATACTCGCCCATATCAAAAGCGGAGGAGCTCCTGTCGCAAAAGAAGACGCCGCGTTTTCAAGCGGTATCGCGATCGCGACGGTGACCATGCCGGCGAGGAAGGTGAGGAGGAGACGGAGCTTCGGTTCCGGTTGGCAGCGGTCTTCGGTGAGCCAGAAGGCGAGCCAAATGAGCGCGGGAACAAACCCGCCGATCACGGAATAGCCGATCAGATGCAGAGAGTCCATGGAGTCATTGTAACCTAGAAATCCACCTGTCTATTCGGTTGGCTATTCCATGATCGGCCAACGCTCGACCATGAGCATGTCTTGCGTGCGGAGTGCTACGGGCAGACTTCGCCAGACTTCTTCAGTGACGAACGGCATGAATGGATGGAGGAGCTTGAGTGTGTCGGAGAAGTTCTGCATGAGAAGACGTTTGCGAGAAGCTATTTCTTCCGGCGTGCCGGTCTTGAAGATCGGTTTGCTTTCTTCAAGGAGATCGCTTGCAAAGACGTCCCACAGGTAGTGATAAAGCTTTTCAGCGGCGAGATACGGACGGTAGTTCTCAAGATCGTCGGTCACGTCCTGTGCGATCGCTTGCAGTTGCGTGCGCCGCTCCGAGTCGGCGGACGTGAAGGGCGCCGTGATGTCGATCTCATCGATATTCTCAAGCAAGAAACGTGTGATGTTCCAGATCTTGTTGGCGAATTTCTTGTATGCGCCTATCTTGTGCGGATCAAGATTGAGGTCGGTGCCAGGCGTATTGCCGACGATGAGTCCCATGCGCAGCGCATCGGTGCCGTATTCTTGCGAGACTTCAAGCGGCGAGATCACGTTGCCTTTGCTCTTGCTCATCTTCTGGCCTTTGGCGTCACGCACGATGCCGTGAAGATAGACGTTTCTGAATGGCACGTCGCCAGTGCGGTAGAGGCCGAGCATGATCATGCGCGCGACCCAGAAGAATAGAATATCAGCGGCCGTTTCCATGACCGAGGTGGGATAGAATTTCTTGAAATCGGGCGAGTCGGGGTATCCAAGGGTTGCGAATGGCCACTGGCCGGAGGAGAACCAGGTGTCGAAGGTGTCAGGGTCTTGCACAAGCTCGCCGCCGCATTTCGGGCATGCGCCATGCATCGTGCCATCGATATCGACGAAGCCTTCGTCGCACTTGCTGCAGAGCTTTGCGGGTATCGGAATGCCCCACACGATCTGCCGCGAGATATTCCAATCCTGAATATTTGTGAGCCAGTGGTGCAGGATCTTGTTGTGGCTTTCGGTGAGTATGCGCACCTCTCCCGCGTCGACGGCAGCAAGAGCTTTCTTGGCAAGCGGTTCCATTGTCACGAACCACTGCGCTTTGATCTGCGGTTCTATCTCGCGCTCGCACTTGTAGCATACCGGCACTTCGTGGGTGTACTTTTCATCTATCTTCACGAGAAGTCCTTTCTCGCGGAGTTTCTCGACCATCTTCGTGCGCGCTTCTTTGATGTTCATGCCGGCGAATTCGCCCGCGATAGGGAGGAGCTTGCCGCGCCAGTCGATGATCTGTTCGTGATCAAGGTTATGACGCTTGGCGATCTCGAAGTCGGTCGCATCATGCCACGGCGTGATGGTCATGACGCCGGTACCGAAGGACATATCGATCGCATCATCCTTGATGACGGTCGCAGTGATCGGACCATTGATCCACTCGAGGTCGATCTTCTGACCCTCTGAATACTGCGCATAGCGTTCATCATCAGGATGCATCACGACGTACTTGTCGCCGAACTTGGTTTCAGGGCGCGAGGTGCCGATCACGAACGGACCGTACTGGAAATAGTAGAACGGCTCGGTGCGCGTCTGATAGATCGTCTCAAGATTTGAAAGGGAGGTCTGATGCTTCGGACACCAGTTGACGATGCGCTTGCCGCGATAGAGGAGACCGTCTTCGCCGAGCTTCTTGAACGTTCCGTAGACGGTCTTCACGACACGTTCGTCGAGCGTAAAAAGTTCGCGCGACCAATCGCACGATGCGCCGAGCTGGCGAAGCTGTCCTTCCATGAATGATTTGTTTGCGAGCGTGAACTGCAGGATCTCGTTGTAGAGTTGCTGCGGCTCCATCTCGAAGCGCGAGCGGCCTTCTTTCTCCAGCTTCTTTTCATACACCACCTGCGTCTCAAAGCCGGCGTGATCGGCACCCGGAAGCCAAAGTGTTTTTTTGCCGCGCATGCGCGCGAAGCGGATCATGATGTCTTGAAGGGTCACGAAAAGCGCATGCCCGGCATGAAGCGAGCCATTGGCGTTCGGCGGCGGCATGATGATAGAAAACGCGGACTCGCGCGGACTGGACGCGGACCCGTGCGGATCTTTGACCGGAGGCAGGTTGTCCGGGTTGAAAAATCCGCTTTGCTCCCATGTGGTATAAATACGCCCTTCAGTTCCAGACGGATCGTACGGCTTAAGGAATTTTTCGGGGACCATGTTATAGACTATAGTCCAAGATCGATGCCCTGGCTAGATATCTGACGGTTCTAGACTGAGGTTACCGTTTGCTTTGATGTCGGCGTGAGGGCGGTCGAGTTTCCAATCGCCTATGAGGAAATGCAGAAGCGCTGCCTGCGCGATCATGACCGCGTTGTCGCCGGTTAGGGATGGATCGGGCACGCGGATCTCGACATCGGGAAAATCTTTTGTGATCGTATCGGCGAGCACTTCGCGCAGGTGCTTATTTGCCGCTACGCCGCCGCCGAGGGCGAACATGCTCGCTCCGGTCTCCACGAGCGCACGGCGCGCTTTGTGCACGAATACTTCCGCGACGCTGTCCTCGAACTCGCGCGCGAACGCCGCCTTGTCGTTTTCCGAAAGTGTTTCGATGCCGCCCATGTCGCGCAGCGCGTAGAGCGCCGCGGTCTTGAGTCCTGAGAATGAAATGTCGCAGTTGTCGGTGTGGATCATCGGGCGCGGGAGCGCAGCGGTGGACTGCGGAAGATCGCTGTCGCGCGCGTGCTTGGCAAGCCGCGAGATCTCCGGTCCGCCCGGATACTGAAGTCCGAGCATGCGCGCGACCTTGTCGAAGCATTCGCCGACGGCATCATCGAGCGTCTGTCCGACGATCGAATATCTGAACCAATCATCGACGCGTATGAACTCGCTGTGCCCGCCGGAGACGAGTAGCGCAAGAATAGGGAAGGAGATGCCGGAGAGCAGCCCATCCTGCACGAGCGAAGCTACGAAATGTCCTTCCATATGATTAGACGCAAAGAGCGGCTTCTTCCATTTTTTCGCAAGATCTTGCGCGAACGTGATGCCGGTCCATAGTGCCGGTTCGAGACCGGGACCGGACGTGACAATGATCGCGTCAACATCAGCCGGCTCTTTCATGCCCGCTTTCTTCAACGCTTCGGCGAGAATGGTCGGCAGATTCTTTTCATGTTCGCGCTTGGCGAGGGTCGGATATACGCCGCCATAGTCGCGATGAAGTTCCGCTTGCGAGAGCAGGGCTTCGCCGAGGACCGTAAACGAAAAACTGTCGGCAAACGAGCTACCTTCAAGGATGGCGACGCCGGTCTCGTCGCAGGAAGTTTCGATAGCGAGTACACGCATGACGTCATGATATCACAGCACGCTGGTTGCTGCTGAGGTGTTTCGGAAAAATGTGCGCGGTGCGAGAGTCCGAATCCGCGACCCTCCCCACGTCAAGGGAGGGGTATTTAAAAACAATGTGCGCGGTGCAGAACTCGAATCTGCGACCCTTCCCACGTCAAGGGAATGCTCTACCAACTGAGCTAACCGCGCATATGAAATATCTGCAAGAGCCGAACGTATTTAAGAATATACCGTATTTTTATTCCATGTGCTACCCGTCCACAGAATGCTGTTATCGACGGTTCACAGGTCGGGGTATAATGAAGCGGAAGTTACCAATAATTACATTCACAACATGTCATCTGCCAATAAAACGGTCATGTGGGTTGTCTTCATACTCGTGATCATTGGTGTGGTGTGGGTCGTTTGGGATAAGCAGCAGGGTGGAGTCCGCGAAGCCGATCACGGCGGCGCGCAGCAGTCGAGCGCGACGGCACAACCGGTCCTCTCGACGGCGGCGACCGACACGTCGAGCGCGGCGCTTGATTCCGACACCGCGGCTATTGATGCGCAACTCAATGGTCTTAATTCAGACGCTTCAGCCGTCGATCAGAGCGTCACTAGCGCAGCCGCTCAGCAGTAAGATCATTACCAGACGTAACGTAACGCACAACATCATGAATAAAATAGCAAATCGTATTTCCAGTATTGCGGCGATCGCGATCCTTTGTGGCGCCGCACTTCCGGCTCTAGCTCAAGAGTCAGGCGCGAATGTGCGAACGCGCGCAGAAGCTATCCAGGCGCGCATAGCGTCGACTACGGCGCTGCGTATGACGAAGGAACAGGACCAGGCAAACAAGGAGATCGAAAATCGCCTTAATTCTCTTCAGAATTTCGGTATACGCATCGCATCGATGCGTATATCATCGACCACCAAAGACGCTCTTGGCAGCGAGGTGCAAGCACAGATCCAGGAACTTTCCGATCTTAGAAACAGGATCGGCGCTGACGCATCGACGACACTCAAGACCGACCTTCAGTCGATCACGAAGTCGTTCCGAACATACGCTCTTCTTGAGCCGAGGGTGAATATCATGGCAGCGGCAAGCCGTATCACCGGACTGGTTCAAGCGATGCAAACCGTCGGCACTAAGCTTCAGACGCTCATTACCAATGCATCCACATCGGGTGCGAATGTGACTGCGGCTGAAGCCGCGCTCGCTGACTACCAGACAAAGGTTGCCGATGCGCAGACGCAAGCACAGGCAGCACAGAGTGAAGTGTCAGGATTGCAGCCGGACAATGGCGACAAGACCATTCTGCAGTCCAATCTTGCGGCGCTCAAAGATGCGCGCAGCAAGATCGTCGCGGCGCAGCACGACCTCAATGCCGCGCGCAAAGACATCGACACGATCCGCAAGTCCCTTCCGAAGCCGGCTCGCGAAGCAACCTCTACGCCCGCAACAGCAGCAACCAACACGCAGCAGTAGGAGCTAGCTGACATGAGCTAAACAAAAACCGCTCTTTCCGAGCGGTTTTTGTTTTTGCTACCTTAAAACTTTATGCTAAAGAGTGCGATACCGCCGGCAACTGAGACATTGAGCGATTCTTTGAGACCGTACATCGGGATCTCAAGAATGACATCCGCTCGATCGAGTAGCTCCGGCGCGACGCCGCCCACCTCGTTGCCAAGGATGAGCGCGACACGGCCATTCTCTGGTCGCCATCCGAGGAGTGAGGTCGAGCGAGCGTCTTGTTCAAGTGCGGCTATCGTATGATCATCTTCTTTAAGCTTATTGAGCTCAAGGTGAATATCGTCCGCATACGACCACGGCATGGTCTTTTCCGCGCCGAGCGAAACTTTAGCGAAGTCCTGACGCTCGCGACCGAACCGGTCGATCGGCGTCGGCGTGCAGCCGGAGAGTATGATGCGTGCGATACCCGCTCCATCGGCGGTACGAAAAAGTGAGCCGACGTTATGGACGCTGCGGATATCGTGAAGTATGAGGACCAGTTCGATCGGCTGCATGATGTGTTCCTACTATACACGCACCATAACGGCAAGCAAAAACCGGCTGCAGGGAAGCAGCCGGTCGCCGAGCATGAAGCGTTTACGCAACGATCTCGAACCGGTAGATGGGGGAGTTGATGATGAAACAAAAGTCCTTTCCGTTGCTCGGGTCTTTAAGGAGCATACGCCATCCTCGCCGTGCCGGATCGTCTGATCTGATGAAGCCGAACTCGAAGTTGCCTTTGGAGTGTCCTGAGAAGATCTGGACCCTGATGCGAGGTTGGGGGAGCGATCCGACGTATCTAATCACTCCTTCATCGACGATCGATCTTTTGCAGGCCATCTTCCAGAGCCTGCCTTCCTTTGTCTTTTGCGTCGTGCTGATGACGGTGCCGTCGCATACGATCCGTACCTGCACGCCCGCAGCGAGATGTTGCAGGACATTTTGACTCATGATGCCTCCTTGAGCGAGAACTGCTTTCTTAAGTCTCCCGCAATCGTGTGCGGATAGCAAGGAAGTAAAAAGTATATGTTCTTGTAACAAACAAAAAGGGCGCCGCGTGTATATTGCGCTGGCGCCCGATGTCTAGTGGGGAAGAGTTGATATCCTATCTATGGAAGCCATCTTTCGATCGACTTCAACGGGTCACCGGTGAACCCTCACGATGAATCGACTTCTTCCTTCCGTGTGTCTACTTCTAGCAATACGCTATCAGATTATTGACAACTTGTCAAGTATAAAGTGGTAAAGCGCAAACTGTATTGTAAACAAAGGTGTTAGCAGCATGCAGATGAATTCTGCAGGCAAAAGAATAGCGCCCTCGGTTTTGGATACGGGGCGCCCATCCTTCCTTCCCAAAACTGGTCTTCTGGTCTATGGCTTTCGCCTACGTTATGGAGGCATCGTTTTATGGATCACCTCTGCTGGCCGGCTGTTTTTCAACAGACCATCACAATATTGACCGAATCCCTGTTTTTTGAGCGTCTGATGATAATTATCCCCAGTTTATTGACAGACTGTCAACAAACTTATCCACAGGTTGGATGATCCATACCTAAACCAACAAAATAGGCGCCCGAAGGCGCTATTTTGTGTTGGCGGAGAGGGAGAGATTCGAACTCTCGGTACCCTTTCGAGTACGCCTGATTTCGAGTCAGGTGCCTTCGACCGCTCAGCCACCTCTCCGTGTCGAACGAGATTTATGATACGACAGAACACATTAATTTCCAAGTTTTCACTTTTGTGTTACTCTAGTTTGTGTTAGCGGCCCTATCGTCTAGTGGTCTAGGACATCGCCCTCTCACGGCGGTAACCCGGGTTCAAATCCCGGTAGGGTCACACGCAGAAAGATGAGCGCGATGAGCGCCATTTTTCTGTGAGTGATCTACAAGAAAGTGCTTGCGCACTTTCTGTCGGGATTTGAAGCGCCGCAGTATATTTCCCGAGAGATCTCAGCGAGGGAAATACGAGGCGCCGTCCAGGAACACGAGATTACTTTGGAGCGCAGAGCGCGAACAAAGAATCCGTGATTCTGGGACAATCCCGGTAGGGTCACAAACAACTGATCTAGAAGCGCTTAGCTTTCAGGTCGTTTAAATAATTAATACTATGCACGCAACGCTACACACCACCAAGGGCGATATCGTTATCGAGTTTTTGCCGGAGCAGGCGCCGAGTACGGTTGCGAATTTCATCAAACTCGCAAAGAGCGGTTTTTATGATGGCACCAAGTTCCATCGCGTGATCGCGGGCTTCATGATCCAGGGCGGCGATCCGCAGAGCAAAGACGACACGCTCATGGCGCGCTGGGGGACTGGCGGTCCGGGTTATACCTTCGCCGATGAGATCACGCCGCAGAACAATAATGCGATCGGTACGATCTCGATGGCCAACGCAGGCCCGAATACCAACGGCAGTCAGTTCTTCATCAACACTGCCGATAACAATTTTCTTGATCCTAAGCACACGGTCTTCGGGCGCGTGGTCGCGGGTATGGAAGCGGTGAGTGCGATCGAGGGCGTGGCGACCGGCATGGATGATCGGCCGGCGGAGGCGATGACGATAGAGAGCGTGACCATCAGTAATTAGTGCTCTTTCTTCGAGGAGTGTTGTCGGCGTGATAGAGTAGAGGACATGACTCAGGATGAGGCGCTGACCATTCTCAAAACGGGAGCGAATGTATTTCTCACTGGCGAGCCAGGGAGCGGTAAGACGTATACGATCAATGAGTACGTCGCGTATCTGCGCGATCACGGCGTTGAACTGGCGATCACCGCATCGACCGGCATCGCAGCAACGCATGTCGGCGGCACCACCGTTCATTCGTGGAGCGGCATCGGCGTGCGCAAACAACTCACCGACTATGACCTCGATCAGATCGCGCAGAACGAGCGCACGGTGCGCCGCATCCAAAGCGCGCGCGTACTCATCATCGATGAAGTTTCGATGCTCTCTGCTGACGTGCTTGCGATGGTGGAAGCTGTGTGCCGCACCGTGCGCCGCTCAAGTAAAGCGTTCGGCGGTTTGCAGGTAGTGCTGGTCGGCGATTTTTTCCAATTGCCGCCGATCATCAAGCGCGATGAGAGCGCGCAGATGTCATTCGACGACACGGGAATGGCTGAAGCGGGTGGCGCGGTGTTCGCGTATCAGTCGTCCGTATGGAACACGATCAATCCGATCGTGTGCTACCTCTCTGAACAGCATCGTCAGGAAGATGCAGACTTTCTGCGCATACTTTCGGCGCTGCGTTCGGGGAGTGTCGATCGCGAACATCGAGCGCTGCTTGACGGGCGGCGCATCAATGAAGATTCGATCGAGCTCGAGAATACGACGAGGCTTTTCCCACACAATGTGAATGTGGATCGTGTGAACGATGTGGCGCTCGCGAAACTCTCGGGCGCGTCGCGCGTGTTCACGATGCAGGGATACGGCGCGCCGCCTCTTATCGAAGCGCTCCGGCGCAATTGTCTTTCACCGGAGCGGCTCGAGCTTAAAGTCGGCGCGAAGGTGATGTTCACGCGCAATCATCTTGAAGGCAGATATGTGAACGGGACGACGGGCGAGGTGACGCAATTCCGCCGCTCCGACGGCACGCCGATCGTGCGTACGCGAGAGGGCCGCAGTGTGGAGGCGGAGGTGGCGGAGTGGTCGATCGAGAATGATGGCAAGAAAGCGGCGCGCGTGCTGCAGGTACCGCTGCGGCTTGCGTGGGCGATCACGGTGCATAAGAGCCAGGGCATGTCGCTCGACAACGCGGTCATCGATCTCTCCGGCGCATTTGAATACGGACAAGGGTATGTGGCGCTTTCGCGCGTGCGCTCGCTTGAAGGATTGCATCTGCTCGGACTCAATGAACGCGCGCTTCAGGTGCATCCGGATATTCGCGCGCGCGACGCAGAGTTCCGCGAACAGTCGGATGCAGCGGTCGAAGCGTTCATGGCGCTACCGCCGCGCGAGATCGAAGTGATGCATGAGAATTTCATTCGGGTGTGCGGAGGCATT
>JAKAHS010000020.1 GCA_021814825.1 bacterium
GGCTTCCTGTGTCTTGTGCCCAGGAGAGGATTCGAACCTCCATAGGATTGCTCCCGCTACCACCTCAAGGTAGTGCGTCTAGCCAATTTCGCCACCTGGGCGCTACCCTTTTTAGGGGTTCACCTACTATACGCAACATTTGCTCAATTTTCAATCGTGGCGCAGTTGGTGCGCCACGACCAGCACACACCCCACCCGCCCCATACACTTAATTTACGCTATAGCGTAAATCAAGTGTATGGGGTTGGAGGAAGGACAAATTGCCAAAGACCCTCAAACAAAAAGACCGGCACGCGCCGGTCTTTTTGTTTGAGTTGCGTTTGAAATTATTCCTGTGCTGCCGTTTCTACTACTGCCTCCGGCGCAGAAGCTTCGACAGCCTCTGCCGCTTCTTCGCTTGCAGTTGCCGAAGGAGAGAAAGCGCGTGCGCGGCGCATCTGGCGCTTCACATCGCGTGCCGCTTTGGTGCGGATGAAATAGAGCTTCGCGCGGCGAACGCGAGCGCGCTTGAGGATCTCGACCGAGTCGATGACCGGCGAGTAGAGCGGGAAGATCTTCTCAACGCCGACACCGCTTGCCACCTTGCGCACCGTGAAGGTAGCGCCAGCTTCAGTGCCGTGCTTGACCGCGAGCACCAAGCCTTCGAACGCCTGCTTGCGCGTCTTGCCTTTTTCGACGATCTTCTGCCACACGCGGACCGTATCGCCAGCGGCAATGCCGAGTGCCTGGCGCTCTTTCATGTCGACCGGTGAGATCTTTATTGCACTTTTTTGCATGATCGTGAGTGTAGCATGGAACTGCCGCTTGCGCAATTATTCCTTCATTTGCCGCTCTGCTTCCTGGAAATCAGCCGGAAGCGGGGCTTCGAAAGACACTTGCTGCCCGGTTGTTGGGTGAATAAAGGTGAGCGAGAGGGCGTGGAGTGCGAGACGGTCGAAACCAAAAAGCGGTGGCTTGCCGCGGCCGTAAAGCGGATCGCAGACGATCGGGTGCTGAATGGCGGAGAGATGCACGCGGATCTGATGCGTGCGTCCGGTCGTCGGAAATACTTCGAGATAACTTGCACCATCATTGCCCTTCCCCCGGCGCGCCATCGTGCGGAAGGTCGTCTGCGCCTCGCGCATGGTGCCGTGGGTGTCGCGCACGCCGCGGTGCGACCCGCTACCGCGCGTGCGGCCGATCGGTTTGTTGATGATGCCGCGGTCGTCCGCGATCACGCCATAGACGAATGCGCGGTAGATCTTACGCACCTCATGTGCGGAGAACTGTTCGCGCAAACTTTCGAACGCCTCATGCGTGAGCGCCGCGACCATGATGCCGGAGGTGTCGCGGTCGAGCCGATGCACGATGCCGGGGCGAGTCACCTGCGTGCCGTCACTGAGCACTTCTTTCTCTCCCACCTCCGCGATCTGCGGAAACTTCTGCACGAGCCATGCCGCCAGCGTCCCTTCATGCGGCACATGAGCCGCCGCATGCACCGGCATGCCCGTCGGCTTATTGATGACGACGATCTGGTCGTCTTGGTAGAGAATAGTTGGTTCGGTCATAGCATTAGGTTCGTGCTTCATGGAGGGCGCGTTCGACCATGAACTGCACGCTTTCGTTCATGTGTTCATTTTCTATGCGGATATCAGGATGCTTGGTTCGGAATATGCGATAGACTTCGTCTGCGAATGCCTGTCCGACCAAAGGGACACGGTCATAGTCCATAACAACAACTTTGAATTTTTCGAGGCCGGCAAGCACGCGCCGTGCCTGTGAACGTGAAATATGAACACCGCCTAGTGTGTATAAGCGGACGCGAATCTCGGTCTTATCGAAACCATAATCACCGCCCGCTCCACGGTCGACATATTTCCGAAACACGTCATTCAGATGATGCTTGTCGTCGATGTCGATCACGAAAGTCACTCGCGTACCCTGTTTCTGTCCCTTTATCTTGTTTACAAAGACATCCTTGATCGTATTGTCCACCAGGAGCCGATAGCCGTAGCTGTCAAGCGTGAACGTATCGCCCACCTTCGAGGTGAAAAAAATGCCTTCTCCGGAATGCAAGCGGGGCGCTGTGGTCGTCTTGCCCTTCAGAAGATCCTGAATCGCTTCAAGTTCTGAGTTGAGGTTACGCTTCTTCATGATATTGCGGAATGCACCGATGCCGAAATCATCCACGACGAACGTGAGTTTTTTGCCGATCAGTGACACGGATACGACGATCTCCTTCGACGTCGAGTGCTCGATCGCATTGTTGAGCATCTCCGAGAACGCGTAGGTGAATATGCTCTTGATATTTTCATGCAGCTTCGAAAACGGCAAGAAGTCACGCTCAATACTTCCGAGGACCACGTGTTCTTCGAGCCCGTCGCTGGCAAGCCGCCTCACATACATCATGGGCGTCAGAGATGGGTGTTCATTTAAATACGCGGGTGTCATGTATCGTGCCGCGCGAGTCGACCCCAGCTTCACTAATATCTTTTCATCAACCAACTGCGAAAGAAGGGCTGCCACATGATGCCGTGACACGCCGAAATGTAGTGCCAGCTCGGTACTTGTCAGGATGCCCTTGCGTATTGCAATTTCAATGATTTTTTGCTTCGTCGACATTTGTAAGATAATTGTAAGATTGTGCTTTACAATTGTCAACTAATTGTCTGATTGCCTTACACAGTAATGATCTGGTGCTCCACCAGACGACGGTACGGTTCGCAGGTTTCCATGAGCTGTGCATGTTTGCCCACACCGACCACACGGCCGCCATCCATCACGATGATCTGGTCGGCGTCGCGCACGGTCGAGAGACGGTGCGCGATGATGATGCCCGTGCGACCCTTGAGCGCTTCTCCCATAGCTTCGTGGATGATCGCTTCATTCTCGGCGTCGAGGTTGGATGTTGCTTCATCGAAGATGAGAATATCAGGCTCTTGCAGAAGCGCCCGAGCAATGCCGACGCGCTGGCGTTCGCCGCCGGAGAGCTTCACGCCATTCTCGCCGATCAGTACGTCGAATTTCTTCTCGCCAAGACGCTCGTAGAACTGGTCGATGCGCGCCTTGCGCGACACATCATCAAGCTGCGCGTCAGTGATCGCCTCCGAGTGCGCCGCGGCGAAGGTCATGTTGTAGCGCAACGTATTGTCGAAGAGTTCCACCTGCTGCGGCACATAGCCGACACGGCGCAGGAAACTCTGCTGGCTTACATCGCGAAGATCATGGCCGTCAATGAGAACGCTGCCCTGATCCGGATCATATCCGCGCAGTAAAAGATGGACGATCGTGGTCTTACCCGCGCCGGAGTGACCGACGATCGCGGCGGTCTCTCCCGCCTCGATCATGAACGACACGTCGCGCAGGATCTCTTTGGACACGTCGCTCTCTTCACTGACCGCTTCATCGTTGTCAGACGACGCCTCCGATGCGGCTTCGCCAGGCACGACCGGGTATGCGAACGAGACATTGCGGAATTCGATGCGGCCGCTTAGGCTGCCGAGCTCCACCGCGCCAGTCTTATCCTTGACCGCCGGCTCGCGCTCAAGCGCGTCGTGGTAGATCTCAATATCGGAGAGCTGCGTGATCATCTGCCGCTGAACCCAGCCGAGATTGCCGACATTACCGAACACGCTTCCCATCCAGCCGATGAGCATAACGATCGAGCCAGGCGACTGCGCGCCGATCGAGACCAGGTACACACCCGCCATGAGTGCGAATACCTGCCCGAAATAAATGAGCGTGGTACGCCAGTAATATGACGACAGATAATCGAACCAGATCGCCCGAGATGCCTGTGCCTTATCCTCGTACAACGTGTCGTATTCACGAACGATGGCGTCTTCTTTTGCCGAGAGTTTGATGACCTTCACATTGCGCAGCGCCTCGTTGAAATATTTCGACTGATCATTCCATCGTTTGCGATTCTCTTTCATCGTCGGGAAGAACGTCGTGTTGTAGCGATATTGCGCCACTACGTATATCAATGAAAAGAAGAGCACGATGCTGCCGAGCACAGGACTTACGAAGGCAATGGCGGCCGTCGCCAGAATGATCTGGAGCAAGAACGGCAAGAACGAGTACACACCCATATTGATGAATTGAATGAGCGCATCATTACCCTTGTTCATCACTGAAAGCCGCAGACCCGAGTGTTCATTGATATGCTGCCCAAGAGAGAAGCGAAATATGCGCTCCAGCGTGTGCTCGGCGATGAATTGCGGCATGCCATAGTCGAAGTGCGCTTGCTCATATCGTTCGCGGATGTAGTTGAGAATGTTGGCAACGAGATAGACACCAAGGATAACGCCGCCGAGCATGAACGAATGTGAAAGAGGCGCGTGCGCGGCGAGATCGTCGATGATCTTACCTTGCAGATACGGAAGGAGCAGAAAGAGTACCTGACCGCCGACCAGAAGCAAGAACAAGACCGTGAGCATGCCGAAAAACGGCCGGTACAAAGTACGCAGCATGGCGAATGGTTTGGTTTTTGGTTCGGTTGTCATACATATTCAGTACACAGAACGCTCCTCCGCGGTTCGTGTTTTAGGCACACTGACTGGAGGGGCTCGGTCGCTCTCGTGGGTTTTTGCTTCGCTCTGCGAGCTCACAAAAACCTCACTCGCTTGACGAGGGGCTGTCCCGCAGTTACTAACTCCTTTATTCGCCTTCGGCTCCAAACTCGCAAGTACTGCTGGGCGCGGCTCGCTATTTTGCTCGCCGGGAGCGCTCGCAAAATATGCTCCGCCGTTCGAGCCCCCACGCAATGCGCGCAGGCGCATTGCTCAGGGTGCACAAACTCACTTCGTTCGTCTTGTGCACCCTGAGGGGCTCGAACCCCCGACCTTCTCAGTGTAAATGAGTTGCTCTACCAACTGAGCTAAGGGTGCAGAATCTGAACACACCGCCCACATCGCCTAACTTACCACAAAAGATCATTGACGTATATATCGGTGGACGTTAAGCTGCCGCTCAGTAGCCCCCGCCTTATGGCAAATCCCAACAGGAGGTCGGTATGAAGATCTTACTGGCAGCGCCGAGTTTCAAAACTTTACAACCCCTCGTGAGCGCAGTGGTGTGCGCCCATTCCGAGCCCGTCATCGCCAGAAATGGTGTCGATGTGATCGACTTAATTCGGGCAGGATGCATCGATGTCGCGGCGCTCAGCAGCGATCTTGTCGACCCGTTTTGCTTCGACGTGATCGATATCGTCCGCCGAAAACCGCCAGCGCAAGAGGAACATGGCCCGAGAACAACGCCACTCCTATTTCTGTCCGAAGACGGCGATGAGCATGACATGGCTGCGGCGCTTGAGTTCGGCGCGAACGCATGCGTGGACATGCGGAGCTTCGACGCACAAGCGTTCATCGCACAGCTCGAAGCGCTCCGCCGCCCGCGCACGGATCAGGACGACGACTCGCCATTGACGTTCTTCCCCGCCGGCTCCGTCTGAGGCGAGACGCCCGAACGGTAGGCGGCCCCGAAGACCCTTTGTACAAACATCGGGTCTTTTTATTTTGTATATCGCTGTATTCGTTTGTGCCCTCGGGAGGCTCGGTCACTCTCGTGGGTTTTTGCTTCGCTCTGCGAGCTCACAAAAACCTCACTCGCTCGACCCCCACTCGCCGCCTCCGCTCATTCGCTTCGCTCATGAACGGGCTTCGCGGCGGCTCGGTTCGATTCCTCCCGAGGGAAACAAAATATAGTCACCAAAGCTACCGCTTTGATCTCCTTATTTTGTGCCCTCGGGAGGAATCGAACCTCCATAGCCGGCTTAGAAGTCCGGAGTTCTATCCATTGAACTACAAGGGCAGATAGAGTACCAAGTCTATAAAGTTTCCGGAGTTTATCAAGTACTGAGATGAACGTCGCGTACGCCAGACCAGAACCGCTCTATCTTGATGGATCAGGGACTGACACCGTCGACGTTGCCAGAAGCTGCACATGCTCCGCATTCAGGCCGCTAGCATGAGAAAGTGCCTCGTCGAGTTGCGCTACGCTTGGACCGCGCAAGTTCGCGACCGCCGTACCATCGGTCGTAGGATTTTCGACGATCGATACGTACATCCACAGATCGAAAATGCCGAACAAAAATAGAACCGACAACGAAGCCACCGCAATGACGAGCCAGTCGCGATGCGGGTGGGCAAGCGATCCGCAGCAACGCTGCGCGTCTGCGTGCTTTGGAGTCAATATAGCGATGAGCGATCGAAGTGTGGGCATAGTGTTGTGATGGTTACGGCGTCTCGAACGAAACAGCCGCGAGATCGAACGAGCCGCTCCATGTGCCGGCGCTTGCACCGGCCGCTCCCGCGGCGCCCGTCTCCAGGCCTAGGTTAAGCGATGACAGAACAACCCCTTGAGGCAAGGTCTCGACGAGACGGATGAATCGTTCACATGAAGAAAAACTTCCGGAGATCCGCACGGTCACAGTGAATGATCCTGGCGCGCTTCCGTGCGGAGGAACGACTCCGACATTGGAGATCGTTGCGTCAACGCCAGCCGTTTTCCCGAGCCCCTCGATCCCGCCAATGAAATCCGCGCCGCCTCCTTGAGGAATGGGGAGCGTCTGCAACTCGGCGCGTTCTTTCTTGGTCAAGTCCAGCAGCCGCATCGCGGAAGAAAGCATCTGTTGTTCCTGCATTTTGTCTCCGAGCGTCTGCGCTGCCGTTTGCGCTCCGTTGCTCGCCGTGTAGACGCCATACCATATGGCGCTAAAGAGCGTCGCGGAAAGTGCGAAGAGTACGCCCGCTGTCGCAAGATGCACGACCGAGGCCACTCTCTCGCCTCCCTGGCTAGAGGGGAGCGCCAGACTGAGGCTCCTCGCGTCAGAAAAGTGGCCGGTGTTTTGCTCTCCGCCCGCGTGAGCGCTTGCAGAAGCGTCATCGTTGACGCGCTGAATATGTTTACGAAAAGGCCAGGTCATAGGTATAACAACATTACGACTGTGGGAGCGTGTACGTGATCGTAATGACAAAAGGTGTCTGATCCGCGACCGCCAACGCCTCCGGCGGTAATACCACGCTGCTTACATTCGGCACTTGCATGAGACGCTGCTTGAACGCAAGCATGTCATCGCGCGTGTCAGCAACACCTGAAAGGTTCACGGTCGCAGAAGAAGCGGTAGTGGTGAGATCGATCCTTTGGATCTTGATCGTCGTGTCCCGCACCCCAAGCAAGGAGTCTATGACCGCCGATGGCCGCGGGATCGCTGCGCTGTCATGAAGTGCTTTGTAGATCGCAAGCGCTGACGAACCGTTCTTCGAAGCAGCGACGAGGTTCGGTTGAGAAATGGACATATCTGTGACCGACGCTTGTATGAGCAGGCTGTTCTGGGCGGCACCGGCGCGGAAGTATGCCGGCGCGAGCAAGCCGCCTGCGATCACGAGGACCGCTGATCCGGCAAGAAGCGAGACCGCGGCAAAACGCATGCGATAGTCCGCTCGCAAACGCTCCCTAGTATCATGTGGCAGAAGGTTGATCATAGTGAATTGTGCGCAGCGGCACGCAGAGCGAGGCCGATGACCGTCGCATAGCGCATTGAATCGTTCTTGTGGATCGGCGGTATGACCCCACCGCCGCCGAGCGCCGGGTGGAGATCGGCGACGCGGCACGGCACATGCATCGAGTGCGATACGTGTTCGACAAAGCCCCGCATGAGCGCGTTGCCGCCATAGAGCACGATCGATGAGATCGGCAAGAGCGGATCCCCGTGCGCGATGCGTAATTGCCAATACACCGACACGCGATCAAGCACCGTGGTCACGCCCTTCGCATACCCGAGGCATGGATGCACGATAGAGCTGTCTTCTGCAAGACCTTCTTCGTATTTGAGGCGCGACAGCTCAGCGCCTATCCATGCAGCATCTCCTCTACCCTCTTCTTTGCCTTTGAGAGAATCGTACAAAGAATCGTCAAGCGCTTCGCTTCCAGCGATCGACGTAGTAAACCGCACGGCATCGTTTTGAACGACGGAGAGCGTCGTCGCGGAAAGTCCCAGATCGACGATGATGCATGCGCCGCGCATGGTCCGAGGAATGATCGCGCGCAATGCCGCCTGCGGTTCTAGTTCGAACGACAGCGGAGAGAAACCGGCGGCGCGCAGCGCGTCGGTATACTGCTGTGCGATAGTCTCAGGAAAAGCGGTCACCACCACGGAACGCACTGTGGCACCGGACTCAGCGGGGACGACTTCGCAATCAAACACGACTTCCGCGGGCGCCAGCGGCACCTGTTCTGAAAGCGCCACCTCGACCGAACGCGAGAGAGAGGCCGAAGGATCCACCGTGGAGACCGTGTCGAACAGATATCCCTTTTGTTCGGGAAGCGACGCGTAGGTAAAGGTGAACCCGCAGCGCTCGCGCACCTGCGAAAGCGCGCGCACGAGCGCTTCTTTGTTGCGAATGTCGCCGTCGACGATCACGCCGGCCGGCAGCTGCACTTCGCCGAAGCGCGCCACTTCCCGCCGCTTTGTAAGCACATCGAATGAAAAGTATTTGATCGTGTGTTCAGAAATGTCGATACCGCCGCCGTCCATGGCGAGCAAACGCGGAACCGGAAAGAGGCGCGGCAAAAGGTGCGAGGACATATCATATTCATTATAGCAGGTATCGATCGCGCGCTATCTCAGCACGACTCTCAACACCGCCCAAACGATCATGAGACCGACAACCAGCGCGAAGACGCCGAAGTAGCGGCGCACGCCCTCAAATGCTTTCTCTCCGAAGCGCTCTGTGACATACCCGATAAGGAAGACGCGACCGATGCGACCGGCACCAAAGCCGACAATGAACGGAAGAAATGGCACGTGCAGAAAGCCAGAAAGGATCACGAACACCTTGTCCGGTACCGGCGCGAACATGAGGAACATCATGACGAGCAAGATATTCCCCGCCAAAAAAGCATGCGCTGTGCGGAACGAGCGGTGCAAGTCGAAGTACCGGATCGCGGGCGCGCCGAACCAGTGGAACAGCGCTACGCCGATAAGGTAGCCCACGATAGCGCCCGCGATCGACGCGGCGGCGGTGATGGCCGCATAACGTTTCCATCGAGCGCGATGCGCGAGCGTAAGCGCCACCATGACACTCTCCGGCCACAGCGGTAGGAAGATCGGCTCAAGGAATGCGATGAACGCCAACCACAACGAACTGTGCGGCGACCGCAGATGATCGACGAACCACTGCCATCGATGCGGCTGTTGCGACCCGGTATTCATCATATATATGTATCAGCCGACCCGCACTCCGGCAGGCACCGCGGGCGCTTCAAGCAGCGCAAAGCCGCCTTCTTCGCCGCTTGCCGCCAAGATCATACCCTGACTCTCAAGACCCATAAGCATGCGCGGCTTGAGATTATATACGAACGCGACGTGCTTGCCGACAAGTGCCGCACGATCTGGGAAATATCGCGCTATGCCGGAGAGGATCTGCCGCGTTTCTCCAGCGCCGAAGGACACCATGAGACGAAGCAGCTTGTCCGATCCTTCGATAGGCTCTGCCGAAAGGATCTCGCCGATACGTATATCGGTACGATAGAATTCGTCGATCGAGATCGTCGCGTTTTCGTCGGTGGAGGTGATGTCGTTCATATTCATTCGTGCGCTGATGCCGAGTTCATTCTATCAAGAAAGCTCTGTAGTATCACTGCGGCGGCCGACGCATCGAGTTTTTCTTGAGCGGGCGCTCCTTGCTTGCGAGCGTTGCGTGGGTGTTCACCTCGACCGATGCGCGAGGCTTGCGCGCTCGTCATGAACTCTGGCTCGAATATGATCGGAGCGCCAGCGGCTCGTGCGAGCGCATCGGCGAATGAGCGCACCTGCGTCATGACCGGATTGTCGCGACCGGAGAGATCTTTCGATTCGCCGATCACGACCGCTTTCGCCTTCCGCTCCAGCGCGAGCGCCGAGGCGCGTGCGAGCGCGTCTTTCTCGCCAACCACCTCAAGCGGGAACGCGACGCGGCCCTCCTCGTCAGACACGGCGAGTCCCACGCGCTTGGTTCCGTAATCGATACCTATATACATGCGGCGGATGGGGTGAGATTCGAACTCACGACACCTTGCGGTGTGGCGGTTTTCAAGACCGCTGCCTTAGACCACTCGGCCACCCATCCAGTACCATACAACTTACAACAAAAGTGGCTTTGTTGGAAGCAACGTGCACATTTTCAAGTAACGTGCGCGATATTCTTCGCACGCGATCACGCCGCCTGAGATTTTGTTTGATATACTTACATGCATGGATCCTGTTCTTAATGAGCACGCCGATCAGGTGCAGGCTATTCACTGGCGCACGCCGACGCACATTCACACGGCGCGCTCCGTCGACTGGTTCTGGGCGCTTGGTATCATAGCGATCTGCGGCGCCATCATCGCGGCGTGGCTCGGCGATGCCCTCTTCGGCGTCATCATCGTGGTCGCTGCCGCGGTCATTGGCATGATCTCAGCACGAGAACCACGTGAACACGATGTCACCCTCCAAGAAACGGGCGTCGTGGTCGACCATGAGCTGTATCCTTTTCATGCCATTCGTTCGTTCTGGATAGAGCATGAGGGAATGCCGCTCCCTAAAATGTATCTTTCTACGAATGCGCTCATCCATCCGCACGTGATCGTCCTGCTTCCGTCTGAAGATTATGCCGACGAGGTGCGTGATTTTCTTGAAATGTATGACGTGAAAGAAGAAGCTCAGCACTCCGCAGGGACCATGCTCGCGCGAATGTTCGGGTGGTGATCTAAAAAATAGCGCGATAGTTTGCATGCTCTCGAGGGCCAATATGCAGAACGCCGGCATGAAGCCGGCGTTCTAGGTTTTTGTCCGCCGGAACGAGACAGGCGTCGAACTGAGGAAGAGCATCACGACGACGTGAGAGCGCTTGCACGTACGATCTTCGATGCAATGGTGGAAGACATCATGAGTAGCGGAAGGCCACCCGATACACCCGGATCAACCTCCCCACATCCCTAAGTCCACGCTGATATGCAGTTGCTCCCTGCGCAACTTTTGGAGTCTTCTTGCGCTCACGCAAAGTGCATATGGTGGCACGAGAGGCACGTTGACCCTGCGGGCAATCGCCGTACAATTGAGGAGCGCATATGTCACTTAAATTCCAACCAAAGCCCGGCAGTATCGTCATCTGCGACTTCCACGGCCTTGTCGCGCCAGAGATGGTTAAGAAGCGGCCGGTAGTGATCATTGCCAAGCACAAACACAACGCTAGGCTCGTCACGGTAGTACCGCTCTCAACCACACACCCCGACCCTGTCGCAGCGTATCACTACAAACTTGGGAATAATCCTCTGCCAGACAAATCGAAGGATGTCGTCACTTGGGCAAAGTGCGACATGGTCGTCACGGTATCACTCGACCGTCTTGATCGCTACAAGATAGGGGTAAGGGAGTATGTGGTCCCCGTTATCGGGCAAGAAGAACTCATTGCCATTCGCCAGTGCGTGAGCATTGCCCTGCATATTGACAAGGTGTGAGGCATTGAGGATAATGTAAATGTACCCGAAAGGGGCCGGTAAGACTTCCGCAAGGAAGCAAGTGGTGGCACCAGCGATGACAAGCCCGCCACCACTTCAGAAAGGCGCCAGCGATGGCGCCTTTGTCATTTCTACATCCTGCCCTACCGACCCGTCACTCTCTCCTAGACGCCGAATGATCACTCATCGGACTCGATGGATTTCGTAAAGCGCTGGCTGTCATGTACTGCCGCAGCGCCTCACGAATGAGTTCCGAGCGCGTCCGGTGTTCTTTCTTGCGCACCTCTTCTAATTCGACCGCCATCTCGGGTGGAATAGAGATGGTGAAGATTATGGTGGTTCGTGCCATACGCTCAGTTTGCTCTGGCGGCGCAGCCGAACAAAGACGCTGAGAGGTGCCGGGGAGGCACGGTATCAGGTAGCTGCCTTTCAGGCCTCCTGGTTGCCATGTGCACGCTCTGCACCATCCACTACGCCCTCAACATGCCCGCGAAGGAGCCCGCGGGAAAGACGGCGCACTACCAATCCCCGCATCGCGTAGCACTAAGTATTACTTTGTCCTCTCGGTAGGAATCGAACCTACATTACAAGCTCCGCAAGCTTGCGTTCTATCCATTGAACTACGAGAGGATGTGTCCTCACACTACACCATAA